>NZ_JABDWV010000030.1:0-23743 GCF_019685435.1 Rhizobium sp. NLR10b
TTGCATGCCGCTTCAACCCGGAACTCAGCGCCAAATACGACCTCCTCATCAAAGCCGGCAAGCCGCCGAAGGTCGCCATCACAGCCATCATGCGAAAGATCATCCTGCTGGCAAACGCACTCCTGCGGAAAAACCAAAAATGGACACCAAAAGCCGCTTGATCAAAACGGATACTCTAGCGCCGACTGCTGCGCCTCACCCTAACGCTCTCTCCGTTCCGACGGGCAGAGGGGACGTGCCCCACGAGAGCTCAGCGGGGGACAGAGAGATAGCGAGATATCCCCTTCGCCCCGCCAGAGCGGGGAGAAGGTGCCGGCAGGCGGATGAGGGGCTGGTCTTGTTATTTTCATAGGCAGGACAGCCGCGGCACAAGGCCCAGGAAAGGGAGCTCCTGCCATTAAACTGAAAGCCGCACGTCCTTCCAGGCGCGCGGCTTTGGAATCTCGCAAAGAAACCGCCCGTGCCGGTTCAGCGAGACGGGCGCTGGACGATCAGCGGCGCAAAGCGGGGCAGCCGCGGACGTTGGCGAAGCTCATTTCATCGGGGCCACGGCGGGTCCAGCCCTGGACGATGACGCGGCGCGGGGTGATGTCGACGACGCGCGCGCGGCGGAAACCCCAATCGCGGGCGAGATCTTCCGCCAGACGCGGGTCGCAGCCGCGCGGGCGCCGGCCGAAGCCCGGCGGCGGAGGCGGACGGCGATAATCGCGCGGCGGATCACGATCCTGATCGCCGATAATGATACTAAACTGGGCGGCCGCCGGGACCACCGTGCCGGCAAGTGTGCCGGCGATCAGCATGGCGGCAAGGCCCGCCTTTGCCAGAAACTGCATCGTCGAAAAACCTTTCGTTCTATAGTCGGTTGCGGTCGAGCCGCTTTCCCCACTCTCCGCATCACGCCGAAGCGTCAGTGGAATCACTTAGACAAACCTGAGAAGAGACGGCTGAAAGTGCCGCCGTCAAGGCAAAAGGGGCGGCAAGCGCCGTCGGTGCCTGCCGCATCATCGTCAGCGCCGGATCAGCGGGCAACCGCGAACATTGGCGAAGACCATCCTGTCCCAGCCGCGCCGGTCGCGCCCGGCGACGACGACGACACGTGGCGACATGCGGGTGATATGGGCTCGGCGCAGGCCGAAATCGCGCGCCTTGTTCACGGCGTGCATCGGCGAGCAGCCGCGGATTGGACGATAATATTGCGCCTCGACGATGAAGTTCGTCTGCGGCCCCGCGGCTTCCGCCGTGGAAACAGTGGCCGGAATGGATGAGAGGGCGAGCACTGCGGCAAGGCAAGCCTTGGCGAGGAAATGCGTCATGGAGTGTCTCCGTCGATTGGTCTTTTTAGCTCTCCCTTCAGGGATTGCCTCGACACTAAACGCGGCAAGCTGAATGCTGTTCAAACCGGTCATTCAGTTTGCATTCACAAGAAGATGAGCGGTTTTCGACGGCTCTCCTTCCGATCGGGATTCGCATGATCTCCGTCCGTGGGAGACCGTTCATCATCCGCCCCCGTCCTTCGATGCTGCGGCCTATGGCCTAGGCGTCTCAGGATGAGGGCTTATCGGTATGCCGTGTGGCTGGTGGGTTGATCGATATGCCATAGCCTCGGCGAGGGCGCGGGGCGCTCTCAGCTCCCGAGATGCAGCACGATTTCGCGCCGGTGCGGCTGGTCGCGATGTTCGAAGAGATAGAGGCCCTGCCAGATGCCGAGCGTCAGACGCCCCCTGGCGACGGGAATGCCGATCGACACCTGCGTCAGCGCCGCCTTGATGTGCGCCGGCATGTCGTCCGGCCCCTCGGCCCTGTGCAGGACCCAGCCCATCGACGGATCCGAGGTCGGCGGTACGAGGCGGCGGAAGAAGGTGAGAAGGTCGCTGCGCACGTCGGGATCGGCATTTTCCTGGATCAGCAGCGAACAGGATGTGTGGCGCACGAAGACGGTGAGAAGCCCCTCCTCCCGTCCCGAGGCGCTGACGAAGGCCCCCGCCTGATTGGTGAATTCGTAAAGTCCCTGGCCGCGTGTGGACACGGTGAGGATTGTCTGGGGCACGGGCGCTCTCCGTCTCGCAATGACATCCCCGCGAGTTGGTGCCCCATGACTGCCAAGTCAATGGCCTCATGGGGCAGGCGCATGCTCGTGTGGGGATCCATGCCCGCCACCCTCTCAGGGTCCATTCACCAGCTTGAGAATGAGCTGCTGGATATTGCCGCCGTCGCCCATTTCGACCTTGTCGAAGTCGCGGCCGCGCTGGCGCTGCCTTGCGGAAATCTCGCCGAGCCGCCGCGTCAGCTCGACCCTGATCTTCTGGCAATCCGGATCGTCGGCGACCGTGAGGCCGACGCTCATCGCCTCGATTTCCCTAACCATGTCCTTGATGGTTTCGCCATGCACCCGCTCATGTGCGGCAACGCCTGAAATGAAGCCATCCCAGTTGCTCTTGACGTCTGCCGGCAGCGCGGCTGAAGGCTTCGGCAGCGTGTAGGTGATGATGAGCTTCGGCCGGTTGGTGACGATGACGCAGGCATTGCCCTGCGGCTCGTATTTGCGGGTCCAGGTAAGCTTGAACGTCGTATGCGCAATGACCCTGCCGGTATCGCCGGCCTTGGGGCCCTGTGCCCCGATCGATTCATACAGTTCGGCGCCGGTCTTGCCTGAAATCGAATAAGGCCGCACCTCCTCGACCGCCTGCCATTCGGTCTGCGCCGCAGCCGGTCCCGCCGCGAAAACCGCCGCCAATACGTAGGGTAGAAAAGTCTTCGTCACGCACCGCCCCATCAAGTGATTTCCGCCAGCCTAACGGCGCCGTTCCTCCCTTTCAACGCGCATGCGATGCCGGTGATATCAGCGCGGCTCCCGGGAGATGCTGAGATAGGCGGGGTCGAATTCGGCGATCTCCTGCAGACGTTCCCAATCGACGATGGTGATCGTTCGGTTCTCCCAGGTGAAGACGCCCTCGCGCCTGAGCGCCTGCAGCGTCTTGTTGAGGTGGACCACCGATATGCCGAGCACGTCAGCCATCTCGATCTGCGTCAGCGGAAACTGAAAGCTTTCGCCCTGGGTCCGCCTGACGACCTTCAGCCGCATGAAGAGTTCGCAGACGAGATGGGCGATCTGGGCGCGTTTGGAGCGCCGCCCCATGGCGACGATCCATTCCCGGTGAATAGCGCCATCGACCAGCGTGTCGAGCCAAAGCAGCCGCGTCAAATGCGGCATGCGCTCGGTGATCGCCCTCAAGTCGGCATGATCGGCCAAGGCGACGTGGCAGGGTGAGAGCGCAACGATGCCATGATCCATTACCTTGACGGGAAAAGCATGAAGGTCAACAAAGTCGCCGGCAACATGAAGAGCGGTGATCTGCCGGCTGCCGTCCGCCATCACCTTGTAGCGCGCGGCGAACCCATCGAGCAGCAGCGTGCTGAAGGGCGGCCGGCTGCCTTGGGAAACGAGATCTTCTCCGACGGCGAATTGCCTGTCCTTGACGAGGATCGACCGAAGAAGGTTTTCCTCTTCGCTCGACAGCACATCACGGCTTCCAAGGTTCAGCAACAGGGACTCAATCACGGTCCTGTCTCCCGCTATCGCGATGGCTCGGGACCCTCTCGGTGCGACCTGTATTTTCTATAAAAATCAACGTCTAGCCTCGGGAACAATTGTCTTCATTGGTTATTTCTTCTCTGACGCGCAGGAAAGAACATGGCTCGCTACTATTTCGATCTACATAACGGGGAAGGTCCGACCCGCGACGAGCACGGCACCGAGCTCAAATCTCGTGAAGACATCCCCAAAGAGGTGACCCGCATCCTGCTGGACGTGGCCCGAGACGAGTTGCCCGCAGGTGACCGCATGACGATTGCCGTCACGGTCCGCGACGAGCGCGGCGATCCTGTCACAGTCGCCAGTCTCGTCTTCAGCAATGAATGGCTCGACGTCATCCGATGACGGCCTCTGGTTGCCGCCGGGTCCCCTATAGGCATCACATCGACTCGGTCGATAAATGCGCTCTAGCTCCTTGCTTTCATGCATGTCGTCATCCGCACACTTCCGTGCGACATGCATTAAGACCCCGCGCCGGCAGGCGGCAATTAAATTTGACATAGTTCCGCGATTGCCCGGGAGGCGTCGACAGCCATTCCTCCTGTCGAATTCCGATCGCTTCTATTTCGCGATCTCTTCCAGAATCAGCCGAATTTCGGCAAGCGGTTTGCGGCTTTCGTCGAAAAGTTCGACCGAAAGCATGTTCAAAGGCGCAGTCGGCAGGCCTTCGGCTGCCATTTCCGCGAGGACCCTTCGCGCCTCTGCCTTGGCAGCCTCGACGGATTCGAATTCGTATCCGGTCTCGGTGCCGACACCATCGCGATCGAAGAGCTGGAAGTGGAATTTCGGCACGGCATGCTCCTTCGATGATGCCCCTAACGATGCTGGAGGCGACAGGTTCCGCCCGAACGATTTTCAGCGCCCGCCGTCCGGCAATCCTCAGAAGGCGCCGGCCTCGGGCGAAGCCAATTCCTCGATTGCGTCGACACGGTCGGGATAAAAGGCGAGATGGTCCTTGATGTTGCTGACGGCGGCATGCGGGGCTTCGTAGGTCCACACCGCGTTCTCGGAGCGTTCGCCACCCAGAGCAATGCTATAATAGGAGGCATCGCCCTTGTAGGGGCAATGTGTGGCGTGATCGGTGCGCTGAAGCAGCGACATGTCGATATCCCTGCGCGGAATATAGTGGACCGGCGGATAGGAAGCCTCGCGCAGCGTCAGCGCGTTGCGGCTATCGGCAATCGTCCGGCCGCCGACGGTGATGACAACGCGGCAGGGATTGTGCTCAACGGTGATCGGATGGTCCGGCCCCGGAATCTTGATCGACTTGTCCAACATCGGGTTCGTCTCCAGAAGATGGCGATGCCCCTGAGATAGGGCGCGCATGCCGCCGGCCCAAGCCCCTGACCTTTCCTCCCCTCATGCCTGGAATTCGAAACGCGGTGATGCGTGGCTGAGGGCGGCGGTCGCCACTGTCACCGACCAGTGACGCGCGAGCGCATCCGCGAGCGTCGCAACCAGCCTGGCGCTTTCCTCGCCGGCGCCGGCGTGCAGCGCCTCGGCGACGACCAGCACCGAGCGCGTCCTCGACCGCACCGCCGAAAGCCCGCTCTGCCGGTTCGTCCAGCGGCGCGCATGCGCTCTGCCTTCGCTATCCGCGAAGATCACTTCGTCAGGCTCCGGATGTTCGCTTTGACCGCCGAAAGTGAGATAGGTCTCATGTCCCGTTGCGTGCCGCACCTGCAGATCGCCGACAATTTTTTCCGTGTCGAAGACGGCGACAGGAATGGCAAAGGCGAGTGAAATCGCGTTGCAGAGATCGACGAGCGGATGAAGGCGCGGCAGCGCGCGCTCCTGACGGAAGCGGCGCAGCAGCGCCTCGGAGGCCGAGCGATACTGCGTCGGCTTCAAGCCCATGCGGGAAAAGCCGCGCCGCCAGGCCTGGATCTCCGGGAACTCGCTTTCCTGGGCTTCAGCGAGGCGAGCATCGGCAATCGCGCTGAAACTTGCGACCGCCTCTTCGACGTCTGCCGACGCATGAATGCCTTCGGCATAAAGCGCTCCGGCGCGAAGCTGCGGAAAAGCCTGCCAAATCGCGTTGGAATGGCTGAACTGCATGATCATTTTCCTTCGATGAATTTCCTGTGGTTTCCTACAAAGGCGAGCCCGAACACGGCCGCCAGCACGCAGGCGATGCCGGCAATCTGGCTGAAGCCGACCTGCTCGCCGAGAATGACGAAAGCGAGCATGACGGCCGAAACGGGCGCAAGCGCGGTGAAGAGCGCGGCTTCCATGCCGCTCACCCTCTCTGCCCCTGCATACCACAGCAGGAAGCCGCCGACGGTCGGCACCAGGGCGTAATAGACGACGGCAGCGGCAGCGCTTGCGGAAAACCCATGAAGGGGCGCCTCGAAAATCGCCGGAACGATCGAGACGACGAAGCCGATGCCGGTCATCAGCATCGACTGGGCAACGGGCGGGATCTCGGCCGTCAGCCGCTTGTTCAAGAGAATGAACAAGCCCTCGCAGATGACCGCGAGGAAAATCAGCAGATTGCCGGCAAGCGAGCCGCCGGTCGCCCCCGGCGTGAAGGCGATCGAAAACAGGCCGGCGCTTGCCAGCGCGACCGCCAGCAGCAGGGCGCGACCCGGCCGTTCGCGCAGCAGCAGGATCGAAACCGCCGCCGAGACCACCGGCAGCGTGCCGATAATGACGCCGGCATCGGCGGCCGAGGTCAGGCTGAGACCCGATATCAGCAGCGTCGTATACCCGACACTGCCGGCGCCGGCCTGAATGACGAGAATGAGACGGTCATGCCCGGAGAGCTTCGGCAACCGCGCACCGCTTGCCCGCATCAGCAGGAAAAAGACGGGAAGAGCGAAGGCGAAGCGCAAGCCGGTGGCGGTGAAGGGCGGCAGTCCTGACGCGATGATCTTGCTCGCAATGACAGTGCTGCCGACCGTCAGCATGGCCAGCGCCAGATAGAAATAACCTTGAACCTGTCTCGACATTCTGTGCCTCCGATTGGATGCGCCGAGGAAACAGCAGCGACCGGTCGGGGTCTTGAACGAAATTGCAGGCGTACGAACCAAAGCAAGGTGGCCAGCCCCGTCCTTCGAGGCCCCTTGCAGGGCACCTCAGGATAAGGCTGGAGTGAGGTCGCGGGCCGCGGCACCCACGACCAGTCCTCTGAGGCGCGCAGGCCGAAGCACCTCGAAGGACGACGGCCGGTGGCTGGGTCTCACCGCTCAGAGAAAAGCGCCGGCGTAAAGCCGCGGCGACAGGCCGTATTTGCGCACGAAGACACGCGTCATGTGGCTCTGGTCGGCAAAGCCGCTGGCAAAGGCGGCTTCCGCAAGCGGCGTGCGCTGGGCGATCAGCCGCCGGGCGATATGAATGCGGGCCTGCACGAGGTAGGCATACGGCGTCAGTCCCGTCGCCCTGGCGAAGCCGCGCAGCACCTGGAAGCGGCTGAGGCCGCTTTCCCTGGAAAGATCGGCAAGCGAGACGGCGGCAAGAGGATCGTCATCGATTAGGTCCCGCGCCGCGCGGATGGATGCCGGCACCGGCGGCCTCTCCTCGCGGTCGCCGCCTTCCCGCATGACATCGGCGACGAGTTGAAGAAGCAGTTCCTCGCAAAGCAGCCCGTCGGCAGCACTCGCGGTCGCCGCGCGAAACAGCGTTTCGAAGCGGGCGGCGATCGCCGCATCGCGAATGACGGGATGCGGGATTTCCGAGCGCCCTGGCCCGATCTCTTGCGAGAGGCCGGTGACGATCTCGGGATTGAAATAGAGGATGCGCCACGACCGACGCTCGCCGAGCGGCGCGCCGTCATGCACCTCGTTCGGATTGACGGTGATGATATCGCCGGCCTCGGCCTCCACCACGCCGCGCCCGCTCAGCGATTTCTGCGCCCCCGATGACACGAGGCCGATGCCGAACTGCTCATGCGTGTGCCTGGCGAAACTGTGAGGCGTTTCGGCTTCCACCGCTTCGACGCCTGGAAGCGCCGAGCGCAGCATCTTGAACTGGTTTTTCGGCATTTGACATCCGCAGGTCCGATGCCGGCAACTCTGCCAGCCGCGCCTTGATGACGCAACCGTCTAAAGTGCGTCGCAATCTTTCAGATTCGCTCTCCGCGCTTTAGGTCTTTGTTTTTACGCATGTCGTTCTCGCAAAACCGCTGCACACTTTTGCGCGACATGCTTTAGAAGAACTCGTCGAGCAGCTGATAGTAATGGAGCCTTGCCGGATCAGGCGCCGGCAGGCCGTAACGATCGAGAAAGGGCTGCACCAGCGCCTCGCCGAAATTATAGGCGATGCTGCGGCAGGCGAGCGCGATATCCTGATAGCGATCGGCGACGCCGAGGCGGCTGCAGTCGATATAGCCTGAGAATTGGCCATCGGAGGCGACGAAATTCGGCAGGCAGGCGTCGCCATGGGTGACGACGAGATCCGCGCTGCCCGGCTTTAAGCTCTCAAGCTCAGCGAAAAGTTCGGCAGCGCTCTTGCCAAGCCGGGCCGCATCGAAATCCTCTTCATCGACGATTCCCGCTTCCATGCGCGCCTTGGCTACCGGCAGGCGTTTTTCCAGGCGGTGGTCGAACGGACAGGAGGTGATCGGCAGGCGATGAAGATCGAGCAGTGCCTCCGCCAGTAATTCGACGCGCGCCAGCGGCGCCAGCGCCGAGGCGCAGGCAAGGTCGCTTCCCGGCAGCGCGCTCACCAGCAGCCAATTGTGCTCGCCGTCGCTTTCCCGGGCGATCACCTGCGGGCATGGCAGGCGGCAAGCCTTGAGCCAGGAGAGCCGGGCCGCCTCGTCGGCAAGCTCGCCGAACGGCCCCGCCGCCTCGACCTTCAGATAAAGCGCCGGCAGTCCCTCGCCTTCCAGGCGAAAGACGCTCGCCGCCGAACGGCCGAGCGCAGCCCGCTCCATCCGGTAGCGGGCCAGCTGGGCAGCAAGCCGACGTGGCAATCTCTCGAAAGATGTCAATGCAGCGTTTCGGCGGGGGCTGCTTCGAGCAGGATCTCGAACGCCTCTTCGAGCGCCGCCACCAGGATATCGGTCAGCTCGTCACCCTTGTTTTCCAGGAACAGCGCGCTGATGGCTTCATCCTGACGCTCAAGAAAACGCTCGATCTCGTTCGACATATCATTGTCCCTTCTTCACCGTACCATCACGGCCAACGAGGAGAGGTTAGGCAGGGTTCCTTGCGCGTGGCTGGTTGCGAGACGACGAAGATCGCGGCGCGCTTTAGTCATCGATATTATATTTCGGGTACTGGCTGCGGGGGATCAAGTCTCCGACTTTGTAGAAGAACGCTAGGACCCTTGTGGCATCAGCGTTTACCTCGCACCGGAACTGAATGCGGTACCAACTGCCGGAGCCGCTCACGAAACGGCCCCTCTGCCGCACCTCCACCACTGTTTCGTTCGTAAATTTATAGGACGGAAGACCAGCTCCTCGATACTTGGGCGATTCGTGCTCAAGCTGTTGGCCGAGCTCGGTTCGACACAGCTCGTCCATGCGCTGACCGCGCGACATATTGCCCATTGCCGTGCGAGCGACGGGATCGTCGGCGACACTGCGCGAAAACAGCGTCTTCGCCTGTGGCAATTGCTCCCTTCGCGCCTCGTCCTCCCTTTGCGTAGGCGTTTTCGTCTCCGAAGGCCTGTCCGTTTCGAAGTTCGGCTGCGCTCCTTCCGTTGTAGCGGCGACAGGCGCATCTCGTTCCGGATGAATATCCACCGCGGCAACCTCAGGCAAGTTTACGTCCTTAGGAACCAGTTTGCCGGAAGGTTGCCGCATCGGCGCCAGCTTTTCCGTTACATTCTCGGCAGGTTCAGGTTGCATCGGTGTTGGCGCAGATGGTGGAGGGACATGCGCCGCGTTTGGCTCACCTTGTGACGAACTTCCGGTGCTCGATTTCGTCGGACCGGTATCCTTTGCTCCGAATTCAAAAACCGGACGCATCGCTGGCAGCGGTTTACGCGCCTCGGGCTGAAGCTCTGCAGCTTTGTTTGCCGGCGGAGGTGGCGGTGGTGGTGGCGGAGGCGCCTTCTTAGCCTCTTGGGGCGGCTTCGGCTCCGGCGGCTTTTCCTTGGGCTTCTTCTCTTCCGGCTTCTTTTCCTCCGGCGGCGGGACGAGCTCCACCTTCACGCTCTCGTCCTCCGGCGGCTTCGGCTCGATTTTCGGCAGGCCGAAAATCAGGAGCGCAACGATGGGGACATGCAGAAGCACGGACACACCGATCCCCCAGCGGATTTCGGGCCGCCGTTTTACCGTCTCGTGAGTCGTCTCTGCCAGGTCCACTTCGTCTGTCACAGCAGCGATGTGGCCTTTAAAGCCGGCAGCATCAAGCCGCAAAAGCAAAAAACCTCGTGATCGCCGCCCGGCTGATGGGCCGGCGGGGCCGTTGTCGCCACCTGATTGTGGCTCGGTCTAGCTGATCGAACCTATCAGATCCCGATAGGCCGCCTCCGGAAAGGCCTTCAGCGTCTCGGTCCGGACATTGCCGCCCATGGACAGAGACAGGGTGAAATGCGCCATGACGGCATCATCGGGCGCCTCGCAGACGGCGACCATGTCGTGCCCGCCCATTGTCAGAAAAAACTGGTTGAAGGAGCCGCCGACGCTGGCGAGCAATTTCTTCGCCGCGTCCAGCCGTTTCGGCGAGTCTCGGACATTGCGGATGCCCTGGTCCGTCCAATCGATCAAAAGAATATAAGTGGTCATATCGCACCTCCCAGAGCGTGGTGCCGAAAAGGTGAGCAGACGACATCATGCTCTCTCCTGGATGAGATCCGGATTCGGATTTCAGGCCGGCAAGGCCTGCAATCATCTGGACCCGACGGAAGTTGGCCATGCAGGCAGATGTCGCCCCTCGCACGTTGCGATCGATCCTTCCCCCGCGGCCGGATTATAGGCTTGTCACCACAAGGCGACAAGAAGCCGCCGGGATCATTGGTACTAATCATAAAAGCAAAAGCCGGGCGTAAAACCCGGCTTTTCCAATTCATGACGGCATTGTCGAAGCGTCAGCTGTCGAGGAAGGAGCGCAGCTTTCTCGAGCGGCTCGGATGCTTCAGCTTGCGCAGGGCCTTCGCTTCGATCTGGCGGATACGTTCGCGGGTGACCGAGAACTGTTGGCCGACTTCTTCCAGCGTGTGGTCGGTGTTCATGCCGATGCCGAAGCGCATGCGCAGCACGCGCTCTTCGCGCGGCGTCAGCGAGGCGAGAACGCGGGTCGTCGTCTCACGCAGGTTCGCCTGGATGGCGGCGTCGATGGGCAGCAGCGCATTCTTGTCCTCGATGAAATCGCCGAGGTGTGAATCCTCTTCGTCGCCGACCGGGGTTTCGAGCGAGATCGGCTCCTTGGCGATCTTCAGGACCTTGCGGACCTTTTCGAGCGGCATGGCGAGCTTTTCGGCCAGTTCTTCCGGCGTCGGCTCACGGCCGATCTCGTGCAGCATCTGACGCGAGGTCCGGACGATCTTGTTGATCGTCTCGATCATGTGCACCGGAATGCGGATCGTGCGGGCCTGGTCGGCGATCGAGCGGGTGATCGCCTGACGGATCCACCACGTCGCATAGGTCGAGAACTTGTAGCCGCGACGGTATTCGAACTTGTCGACCGCCTTCATCAGGCCGATATTGCCTTCCTGGATGAGGTCGAGGAACTGCAGACCGCGGTTCGTGTACTTCTTGGCGATCGAGATGACGAGGCGAAGGTTCGCTTCGACCATTTCCTTCTTGGCGATGCGAGCTTCGCGCTCGCCCTTCTGCACCATATGCACGATGCGGCGGAATTCCGAGATCGAAATACCGGTTTCCGTCGCCAGATTCTGGATCTCCTGGCGGATGTCGCGGATCGTCGTATTCTCGGACTTGGCGAATTCCTTCCAGCCGCGGGCGGCCAGATTGCCGATCGACTTCATCCAGTTCGGATCGAGCTCGGCGCCCTGATATTGCTCGAGGAATGAGTCGCGCTTGACGCCGTACGATTCGGCCAGGCGCAGCAGGCGGCCTTCGTTCTGCACGAGGCGCTTGTTGATGTCGTAGAGCTGCTCGACCAGCGCGTCGATGCGGTTCTGGTTGAGCGACAGCGACTTGACCGCCTTGATCAACTCGTCCTTGAGCTCCTTGTAGCGGCGCTCCTGGGCGGAAGACAACGTGCCGGTGGCCGCGAGGCGCTGCTCCACCTGCTGGTCCTGCAGCTTGCGCAGCTTCTTGTAAGTCTCGGCGATGATGTCGAGCGTTTCCATGACCTGCGGGCGCAGCTCGGCTTCCATCGCAGCGAGAGACAGGTTGGACTCGTCCTCGTCTTCTTCCTCCTCTTCAGGAGGCAGGCCTTCGCCGCCGACATCGGTAATATCGTCGTCACCGGAGCGGGCGCGCCGGGTCTTTTCCTTCTCTTCCGCCGCCTTGCGGTCGGCCTCGATCTTCTCGGGGCTCTGGAACTGCGGCGCGGCCTTGGCTTCCGGACCGGAATAGGTCGTCTCGAGATCGATGATCTCGCGCAGCAGCGTCGTGCCTTCGTTGAGTTCGTCGCGCCAGATGATCAGGGCCTGGAAGGTCAGCGGGCTCTCACAGAGGCCGGCGATCATCGTCTCGCGGCCGGCTTCGATGCGCTTGGCGATCGCGATTTCGCCCTCGCGCGACAGAAGCTCCACCGAGCCCATCTCGCGCAGATACATGCGCACCGGATCATCGGTACGGTCGGTCGGCTCTTTCTTCTTGGCGGTCGCCAGCGCGGTGCCAGCCGAAGGCGCGAGTTCGCCGCCCTCGCTGTCCTCATCGCCGCCGGCGTCATCGTCATCGCCGCTGCCGGAAGCACCAGCCTCTTCGGCTTCCTCGTCCTCGATAACGTTGATGCCCATGTCCGACAGCATCGACATCGTGTCTTCGATCTGCTCGGAGGTCACTTCCTCGGACGGCAGGACGGCGTTCAGCTCGTCCATCGTCACATAGCCGCGCTTCTTGGCGGCCTTGATCATCTTCTTGACCGCGTCGTCGGAAAGATCGAGAAGAGGGCCGTCGCTTGCGCCGTCGCGTTCGACTTCCGCGTCTTCGTTCTCTTTGACCTTGGTTGCCATTTATATCGTCGCCTTCCTGACGCTATCCAATCTCGCTACGGTGAATGGGCCGTCTCAGGGCCTGACGCGCCGCTCGCGTCGCCCTTCAATCACCTGAGCCCACCTAACGGGATGACATTTAAAGTCTGATTAACCACGATCGCCGGCACCGGACAGCAAAGTTTTCTTGCCTTTGGATTTCCGGCCATGGTTGCGCGATCCGCCTTGACCCTGTTCACCGCTTCAACAAGTCGAACGGTGATTCCCACATTTTTTGTTCTCGTCAAGCTTTTCCAGCAAAAAAGCCCGCGAAAACTCGGAAAAAGCCTTATCCACAGGCTTTGAACCGCGGCTGCGATTGCGAACCTTATTTAAGAAGCAGCAAACAAAAGACAAGGGCGGCCGAGATTTTGCTCGCCGCGCCCGTTGTTTCAGCTTTTTGACGCAGTTGCGACGGGGATATATTTCCCTCTTTCCGGGCGGGTATCGGCGGGCTAATGCGCAGCGCCATCATAGGGCGTCACCTTCAGTGCGCCGAGATCGACAGCGGGAATGCAGCGCAAATTGATCGAAGCCATCGCCGAGCCATTAGGGGCCACGCCCTCGCCGAAGGGTGCGATGCCGCATTTGGCGCAGAAATGATGCCGGATGACGTGCCTGTTGAAAGTATAAGTCGAGATATTTTCCTCAGGTGTCTTCAGCACCAGCTTCTCGCGCGGCACGAAGGCAAGAAGGCCGCCCCGCCTGCGGCAGAGCGAACAGTTGCAGTCGAGCGCCTCTGTGAATTCGCCTTCGACAGTGAAAGCGATGTTGCCGCAATGACAGCTTCCATAGAGCATGTCGTCCTCCTCACATCCAATCCATCACGACCTTGCCTGAATTGCCCGACCGCATCGCCTCGAAACCGTCGCGGAAATCATCGATCTTGATGCGATGGGTAATGATCGGCGAAAGATCGAGGCCGCCCTGGACGAAGGCAATCATCTTGTACCAGGTCTCGAACATCTCACGGCCATAGATGCCCTTGAGATTGAGCATCTTGAAGATCACCTTGTTCCAGTCGATCTCGAACCCGGCCGGTGCAATGCCGAGAATGGCGATCTTGCCGCCATTGTTCATCTTGTCGATCATATCGCGGAAGGCGGGTGCTGCGCCCGACATTTCGAGCCCCACGTCGAACCCTTCCGTCATGCCGATCGCCTTCATCACGTCGGCGAGATTTTCTTTCGATGCGTCGACGACATGGTCGATACCGAGCTTGCGCGCCAGGTCCAGACGATGCGGATTGATATCGGTGATGACGACCTTGCGAGCGCCGGAACGCTTGGCGACGAGCGCCCCCATGATGCCGATCGGGCCGGCGCCGGTGACGAGCACGTCCTCGCCGACGAGATCGAAGGAAAGCGCGGTATGCACGGCATTGCCGAAGGGGTCGAAGATCGCGGCGATCTCGTCGGATATATCGTCCGGGATCGGCACGACATTGCTTTCGGGAATGCAGACGAATTCGCCAAAGGAACCCGGCCGGTTGACGCCGACCCCCAGCGTGTTGCGGCAGAGATGCCCCCTGCCCGCCCGGCAATTGCGGCACTTGCCGCAGACGATATGCCCCTCGCCGGAGACCCGCTCGCCGACATGATAGCGGGTGACCGCCGAACCGACCTCGGCGATCTCACCGGAGAATTCATGACCGACGACCATCGGCACCGGAATAGTCTTCTGCGCCCACTGGTCCCAATTCCAGATATGAACGTCGGTGCCGCAGATCGCCGATTTCTTCACCCGGATCAGCACATCGTTCGGCCCGACCTCCGGCACCGGCACATTCTCCATCCAGAGCCCGACCTCGGGCCTCGACTTGACCAGCGCCTTCATCATGTTCGACATATTTGTATCCTTGGTCAGTGCCTATTCCGGCTCCTCATCCGCCTGCTGGCACCGTCTCCCCGCGCGCGGGGCGAAGGGGATGTGCCGCACCGGTTTCGTCATCCTCAACGCTGCCTTTGCCACGTCCCCTCGCCCCGTTACGGGGGTCCGCAGGACGGATCGAGACCAGTGGCTCGACCCCGGCAAGGGTTAGGGTGAGGGGCAATCTTCCATTCTCAAATCACCCCCAGTTCCCGCCCAGCTTCCGCAAAGGCCGCGATCGCCCGTTCCACATCCGCCTTCGAATGCGCCGCCGACATCTGTGTGCGGATGCGGGCTTGGCCCTTCGGCACGACGGGGAAGGAGAAGCCGATGACATAGATCCCCTTCTTCAGCATCAGACCCGCCATGTCCTGGGCGAGCTTTGCATTACCCAACATGACCGGAATGATCGGATGGCCTTCGCCGGCAAGGGTGAAGCCAAGCTTCGTCATCTCGTTGCGGAAGAGATCGGCATTGTCGGCAAGGCGCTTGCGTAGAGCATCGCCGTTTTCGATCAGGTCGAATACTTTGAGCGAGGCGGCAGCGATGACGGGGGCCAGCGTGTTCGAGAACAGATAGGGCCGCGAACGCTGCCGCAGCCATTCGACGACTTCGGCTCTCGCCGAAGTGTAACCGCCGGACGCGCCGCCGAGCGCCTTGCCGAGCGTTCCGGTGATGATATCGATCCGGCCCTCGACACCGCAATGTTCCGGCGAGCCGCGACCGTTCCTGCCGACGAAACCAACCGCATGGCTGTCGTCGACCATGACCATGGCGCCGTATTTCTCGGCGAGATCGCAGACGCCACCGAGATTGGCGATGATGCCGTCCATGGAGAAGACGCCGTCGGTGGCAATCAGCTTGAAGCGGCTGCCTTCGGCCTTTTTCAGCTCCTCTTCCAGCGCCGTCATGTCGTTGTTGGCGTAGCGGAGGCGCTTGGCCTTGGAGAGCCGCACGCCATCGATGATCGAGGCATGGTTCAGCGCGTCGGAAATGATCGCATCCTCTTCGCCAAGCAGCGTCTCGAACAGGCCGCCATTGGCATCGAAGCAGGAGGAATAGAGGATCGTATCCTCCATGCCGAGGAAGGAGGAAATGCGGGCTTCGAGTTGCTTATGCTCCTCCTGCGTGCCGCAGATGAAGCGCACCGAAGCCATGCCGTAGCCGTAGCGGTCGAGCGCCTTCTTGCCGGCCTCGGCCAGTTCCTCGTTGTCGGCAAGGCCGAGATAGTTGTTGGCGCAGAAATTCAGCACCCGCTCGCCGGTGGAAATCGCAATCTCGCCCGCCTGCTTGGAACTGATGACCCTCTCTGACTTGTAGAGGCCGGCATCCCTGAGCGCCGAAATTTCGGCCCGGAGATGGGAAAGAAATGGCGAGGTCATGGGCGGCCCTTCCTGACGTTTTTTATAGCAATCGGGTTAGCATATCGCTGCTTGCTTGTCTTCTCGCTGCACCAAAATCAGCAGGTCCGTTCAATCCGTGTCATGCGAAAGAATGATCTCCAGGAAAGCGTCGCCATAACGCTCGAGCTTCGATTGCCCGACGCCGGATATGCCGAGCAATTCCTTGCGGCTGCGCGGCCGCTCCGTCGCAAAGGCAATGAGCGTCGTATCGGGAAAGACGACATAAGGCGGCACGCCGAGCGATTTGGCGATCGCCATGCGCTCGGCTCTCAGCGCCTCGAAAAGCGTCCCGTCGGCGCCCGTCAGGCCCGATTTGCGCTCGCTGCGCTCGGCCTTCTTCGTGCGCCGTTCCGAGGCCGGCCGATCCTTGCGGAAGAAAACCTGCCGTTTATGCTTGAAGACGGCGCGCGCCTCCGGCTCCAGCTTCAGCGCCCCATAGGCCTCATGATCGATACGGATCAGCCCCATGGCGAGCAGCTGGCGGTAGACGGATTGCCAGGTGCGCGCCGGAATGTCCTTGCCGGCGCCGAAGACCGGCATATTCACATGGCCGAAACGCTCGGTCTTTTCGTTGATGTTACCGACCAGCACATCGATGACATGACCGGCGCCGAAACGCTCGCCGGTGCGGTAGACGGCGGCGAGCGCCTTGATCGCCGCATCCGTGCCTTCCCAGGTCTCGACCGGCTTCAGGCAGGTGTCGCAATTGCCGCATTGGCCGGCATGCGCCTCGCCGAAATGGGCAAGGATCGCCTGCCGGCGGCAGGAGGCGGTTTCGCAGATCGCGAGCAAAGCGTTGAGCTTGGCGCGCTCGATCCGCTTGATCTCGTCTGCGGCATTGCCCTCGTCGATCATGCGGCGGCGCTGGATGACGTCGGCCATGCCATAGGCCATCCAGACCTCGGACGGCAGCCCGTCTCGGCCGGCGCGCCCGGTTTCCTGATAATAGGCCTCCACCGAACCCGGCAGGTCGAGATGGGCGACATAGCGCACATTCGGCTTGTCGATGCCCATGCCGAAGGCGACTGTGGCGACCAGGCAGAGGTTCTCTTCTTTGAGGAAAGCATCCTGATTGGCGTCGCGCAGCGCCCGGTCCATGCCGGCGTGATAGGGCAGCGCACGGATGCCCTGCCCGTTCAGCCAGTCGGCCGTATCCTCGACCTTGGCGCGCGACAGGCAATAGACGATGCCGCTGTTGCCCTTGTGGCCGGAGAGGAAACGCAGGAGCTGCTGGCGCGGCTGGTCGCGCTCGACGATTTCATAGGCAATATTCGCCCGGTCGAAGCTGGTTGTGAAGATTTCGGCATTGCCGAGCCCCAGCCGCTCGATGATATCGTCACGCGTATGCGGGTCCGCCGTTGCCGTCAGCGCCACGCGGGGCACATCAGGATACTGCTCGGCGAGGCGGCCGAGCTCGCGATATTCCGGCCGGAAATCATGGCCCCATTGCGAGACGCAGTGGGCTTCGTCGATCGCAAACAGCGCGATCTTCTCACTGGCGATCAGCTCGCGGAAACCGTCCGTCAGGATGCGCTCGGGCGTCACGTAGAGGAGGTCGAGCTTTCCCGCCGAAAGCGCCCGGCGAACCTCGACGAACTCCTCGCGCGACAGCGACGAATTGAGTGCCGCAGCCCTGATGCCGAGCTGCTTCATCGCCTCCACCTGATCGCGCATCAACGCAATCAGCGGCGAGACGACGATGCCGACGCCGTCGCGGCAAAGCGCCGGAATCTGGAAACACAGTGATTTTCCCGCACCTGTCGGAAAGAGCACCACGGCATCGCCGCCCGAAACGATATGCTCGACCACCTGCTGCTGCTTGCCGCGGAAGGAGGAATAACCATAGACCTGCTTCAGGACGTCGAGCGGCGAGCGGCCGGCGGAAAACAGCGCATCGGAAGCGGAAAAGCCTGGCTCATTGCGTTCGCTGAGCGGCATCAGTGGCTCGCCGCCCCTTTGACACGGCCGGAAAGCACGCCGAAGCCGTCGATGATCGCCTCCTGGTTCTCGAGGCGTACGCCTTCAAGATGCACTTCCTGCTGCGCCCGTATCAGCTGAACGATCGCCTCGCCGTCGCCGGCTTCGGTCGCCAGCGCGATCTCGCGTTCGAGTTCCATCTTCTGCCGTCGCAGCGCCTTCGCCCGTTTGTGGAAGGCGAGCGCCTGACGATAGCCCTCACGGGCATCCTCCATCGCCGCCTCCTCGGTCGCCGTCCACAGCCTCGCATTGCGCACCTGCTGGTCGAGGCTCTTGATAAGCGGACCGAAGCCTTCGAATTCCAGCCGTTCAGTCAGATATTCGCGCGTCAGATGCGGCCCGGCGACGGCAGCGGCTGCGCCGAGCATCGCCGACCAGAGCCGCTGCAGCTCCCGGCTGTCATATTCAATCGCGGCGATCTCGTCATAATCGTCGATCATCAGGGCCGGATGATTGACGATGGTGAGCGCCAGCACGCTCTCGCGCAGCGCCGTATTGTCCCGGTGTCCGCGCACGGGGCCCGAGCGGGCGAGCCGGTCGGAAATCAGGCTGGGGCTTTTCGGTCCTGCCTTGGCCGCATTGTCACGGCCGTTCCGGGAATTGCCGCTGAAACCGCGCCGCTCGCCATTGTTGCGGTTCTGGAACTGCGGCTGGAAGAAGGCGTTCAGCCGGTCGCGAATATCCTGCTGGTAATGGCGGCGCACATTTTCGTCGGCGATGACGGCCACAAGCTGCTTCAGCCGCGCTTCGAGCTCGGCGCGCGCCTCGGGCGTATCGAACTTGCCGGTGTTGATCTCCCGGCTCCACAACATCTCCGAAAGCGGCTTTGCCTGGCTCATCACCTTGTCGAACGGCGCGCGCCCCTCATCGCGTACGAGATCATCAGGGTCCTTGCCGTCGGGCAGAAGCGCGAAGCGGACCGAGCGCCCGGGCTTCAGATGCGGCAGCGCCAGTTCGGCGGCGCGATTGGCGGCGCGGATGCCGGCGCCGTCGCCATCGAAGCAGAGCACCGGCTGCGGCACCATCTTCCAGAGCAGCTCGAGCTGGTTTTCGGTGAGCGCCGTGCCGAGCGGCGCAACGGCGTTTTCGATGCCCGCCTGATAGAGCGCGATCACGTCCATATAACCTTCGACGGCGATGATGGTGCCGCTCGCATTGTCGTCCTGATCGCCGCGGCCAAGCCCCTGTATGGCGCGACGCGCGCGGGCAAAATTGTAAAGGACATTGCCCTTGTGGAAGAGCTCGGTTTCGTTGGAGTTCAGATATTTCGCGGGTGCATCTGATGACATGGCGCGGCCGCCAAAGGCGATCACCTTTTCCCGCGACGAGAGGATCGGAAACATGATGCGGTCGCGGAAGCGGTCGTAGGAGACCGGCACGTTTTCATGAACGACCAGGCCGCAGGCCTCGATCTGCTCCTTGGAAACACCCTTGCCGGCGAGGAATTCCTTCAGCGCATTGCGGCTGTCAGGCGCATAACCGAGACGGAAGGTCTCAATGGTTCGCCCCGTCAGCCCGCGATCGCGCAGATAGGCGCGCGCCTTTGCGCCATGGGCCGTCTGCAGCTGGTCCTGGAAGAAGCTGGTCGCCATTTCCATGACGTCGATCAGCGAGCCGCGCTCCTTCTCGCGCTTCTCCATCGCGGCATCGACAAGCGGCATCGGCATGCCCGCCATGTCGGCAATCTGCTGCACGGCCTCGGGAAAACTCAAGCCCTCCAGCTCCGTCAGGAAGCGGAAGTGATCGCCGGTGACGCCGCAGCCGAAGCAGTGATACCGACCCTTTCGGTCCTCGCAGTGGAAGCTCGGCGATTTCTCGCCATGGAACGGGCAGCAGGCCCAGTAGTCGCCACGCGAGACATTGGTCTTGCGCTTGTCCCAGCTGACGCGGCGCGCGATCACGTTCGAAATCGGAACGCGGTCGCGGATCTCATCGAGAAAGGTGTTGGAAAAGCGCATTTATCCCTCTTGGCCAAACTCCATATAAGCTGCTTTGCCGCACCATGCCACGAAACTCGTCGGGAAAACCCGCTATTCACAGGCAAGTGCATCCAACGGTGGCGGCGTCGGTTATCCAATCAACAACGCGTGACCACCCCTGCGACAGGGGTGCGACATTATAGTCGCCGAACAGCCTGGGGTCGGCCACCGCAACAGTTGCGACATAAGTGCTGGCGAAACACGAAATCGAATTAAAATGTTTCAAAACAGGCTTTTATCACCAAGGTCGATCGCGCCTCTTGATCCGCGCGGCGCCAACCGAACCTTCGCCTCGAGGTCGCTCGAAGCGCCGTTTCCGGCAATCATTATTTTTTTGTAATTTGAACGGAGAACCGCACCGCCATAGGTTCGATCCCAACAAAGCGATCCCCGAGCGAAGCACCATCCCTACCCCCGGCGCCGCTTCGCAAGGGTGCCTTTGCAAATACCCTCCGGCTTGGGCCTCAGCCCTGCGTTGCCGGCGGGAGCAAAGAGCAAGAAGGCAGGAGCGCCCCCAGCTCCTGCCTTCTTAAATTTTAGGCTCTGTTTGCCAACTCTCCCTTTGAAATTAACCGCTTATCGACAAAACCGTTGACAGACGGCGCGTGCATGAAAGATGTATGCGCCGAACCCCTGGACCCTTCCCCAATGGCTTTCACCGCGGAAAATCTTGCAGCAGACGATCGCTTTCTCGCTGCGATCCTACAGTGCGTCAATCAACTGCTTGCGATCTATCGCGAGAGCCCGCGCATCGCATCGATTTTCGCCGCGCAGCAGCGCTGGCTGATGGCCCATGCCGGCTTCGCACTTCATTACGGTCATCCCGACGACGGCCAGAGCGGCGGCCTCTATTCCGGCCGCTTTGTCGATTTCGCAGTCAAGAATGACATTGCCAGCCGCAACACGGCCGCAGCCTTCATGCAGGAAATGCTGGCCTATCGTTTCCTGCGTGTGGTGCCCGGACCTGACAAGCGCACACGCTATCTGGAACCGACCGAAATTGCCGAACAGCATTTCACCCGATGGCTCGTCACCCATATGATGATCCTCGACAGCCTCGACGGCGGCGAACGCGCCGACCAGATCACCGCCGCCCCCTCCGCAACAATGGCTGCGATTCAGCCGCGGATCGCAAGGGCGATCATCGGCAGTGAGTCCGTGCGCAATCCCGGCCCCACCTTCAACCTCTTCAACCGGGCGAATTCCGGCGGACTCGTGATGGATTACCTGATCTCCCGCCTTCCGCAATTTCCTCGCACGGCCGAGCGCGTCGTTATCGGTCCCCTGTCGCTCCGGGAGCTCCGCGAACAATTCATGATTTCCAATACCCACCTGAAGCGGCCTCTGACCCAGGCCGCGACCATGGAAAGCGTCGGCTGGACAGAACCTTCGCGCAAGGGCGACCTCTGGCTGTCGCGCCGCTTCATCCTCGAATATTGGAACTATCAGGCGGCGAAGTTTGCCATCGTCGATGCCGCCGCCGAGGCCGTGCTCGGACCTGCGGTCCGTCGAGAGCCGCAGGCGAGACGGGCCATCTGATGCTTATCCGTTCAAAAGCTCCTTGACGGTTGCCGATGCCTTGGCGAAATCCATTTGGCCGGCATAACGCTCCTTGAGCGCCGCCATCACCTTGCCTATGTCCTTGACTCCGGCGGCACCCGTCTCCGCGATGATCGCCGAGATATTGGCGCGCACTTCGCCGTCGGAAAGCTGCTTCGGCATGAAGTCCTGAATGACGGCGATTTCCGCACGCTCCTTGGCAGCGAGCTCCGGTCGGGAATTCTCCTCATAGATCTTTGCCGATTCGTCGCGCTGCTTTACCATCTTGGCGAGGATCTGCAGGATCTCGTCGTCACTCGCCTGCTCCTTGCCGGCGCCGCGATTGGCAATGTCGCGGTCCTTGATGGCCGCCTGAATCAGCCGAACGGTCGACAGCCGCTCCGAATCCTTGGCCTTCATCGCCTCTTTCAGCTGGGTGGCGAGTTGATCGCGCAGCATGTCTTCACTCCTTTTTTGATGCCGCTTCATAAACCACGCCGATGCGACGGATCAAATAAATTGCGCGGTCGTCGCGATAAAGCGCAGGAAAACGGCCGCAATCCCGGCTACAAAGATTGACGCTGAGCGATTGCGTGGCTATTTACCGCCACCTGCACCAAAATTCGTGATCAGGCCTGAAGCGCGCGGCATTGCCGTGCCCACACGCCTGCGAGATCAAATGGCGACGAGCGCGGCTAGGCGCATCGGCCGCCGGAAACGGGATGAAGATGACCGCAACAGCACCCTGGACAACTGAAAAGCCGACCGCCCTGCTCGTTCTTGCCGACGGCACGGTGATCGAAGGCAGGGGCATCGGCGCCACCGACAAGGTCCAGGCCGAAGTCGTCTTCAACACGGCGCTTACCGGCTACGAAGAGATTATGACCGACCCCTCCTATCTGGGCCAGATCGTCACCTTCACCTTTCCCCACATCGGCAATATCGGCACCAACGACGAAGATATCGAGGACCTGACCCCTGCGGCCCGCCACGGCGCCGTCGGCGTCATCTTCAAGGCCGACATTACCGACCCCTCAAACTACCGCGCCGCCAAGCATCTCGACCAGTGGCTGAAGGCCCGCGGTATCATCGGCCTTTGCGGCATCGACACGCGTGCGCTCACCGCCTGGATCCGCGAGAACGGCGCTCCGAACGCGGTGATCGCCCACGACCCCAACGGCGTCTTCGACATCGAGGCGCTGAAGGCCGAAGCCAAGGCCTGGAGCGGCTTGGAAGGTCTCGATCTCGCCAAGATCGCCTCGTCCGGCCAGTCCTCACAATGGGCGCAGACGCCGTGGGTCTGGAACGAAGGTTACGGCGAACTCGGCGCGGCGGATGCGAAATATCACGTCGTCTGCCTCGATTACGGCGTCAAGCGCAACATCCTGCGCCTGTTTGCCGGCCTCGACTGCAAGGTGACCGTCGTGCCGGCAACAACGAGCGCCGAAGACGTGCTCGCCTTGCAGCCGGACGGTATCTTCCTGTCGAACGGTCCCGGCGATCCAGCGGCAACCGGCGAATATGCC
This sequence comes from Rhizobium sp. NLR10b, assembly GCF_019685435.1. Lineage (NCBI taxonomy): Bacteria > Pseudomonadati > Pseudomonadota > Alphaproteobacteria > Hyphomicrobiales > Rhizobiaceae > Rhizobium > Rhizobium sp. NLR10b. The sequence goes on from NZ_JABDWV010000030.1 coordinate 22,940, forward strand.
GTGCCTGTCATCAAGACGCTTGTTAAGACCGATATCCCGGTCTTCGGCATCTGCCTCGGCCACCAGATGCTCGGCCTCGCATTGGGCGCGAAGACCGAAAAGATGCATCAGGGCCATCACGGCGCCAATCACCCGGTCAAGGATCACACGACGGGCAAGGTCGAGATCGTCTCGATGAATCACGGCTTCGCGATCGACTCGAAGTCGCTGCCCGATGGCGTTGAAGAGACTCATATTTCGCTTTTCGACGGCACCAATTGCGGCCTGCGCGTGCTCGGCAAGCAGGTTTTCTCCGTCCAGCACCATCCGGAAGCCTCACCCGGCCCGCAGGACAGCCACTATCTCTTCCGCCGCTTCGTCAACATGGTGCGCGAGAAAAAGGGCGAACCGGCGCTCGCAGAGCGGTGATTTCGAGAGTGCCGATTTGGCAGGGGCGCGTTAAACCGGCAGCCACTAGAGCTTTTCCGGGTTAGATTGAAGCATTCTGTTGGCTCAAACGGAGTCGGATGGTCGACCGGCCGGCGCGTGTCGTAGCCCAGCACTACGGCCAAGCCGGCCGGTCGATCAGCCGGCCCGTTTCAGCCAACCCTCCCGCAGATTTGCTTGGCAAATCTGCAAGACCTTGGAATCGCCGGACGCACTTGTCGCTTCGCCCACGGCGAAGCGGTGCGGCCGGTGGGCCGGGCATGTTTCCGCCAGGATCAAAGGCGATTGGCTCGGACGTACCTGGGGTATGCCCGTCACCAATCGCCTTCGCCCTGACGAAAACCTGCTCCGGCAGAATGCTTCAATCTAACCCGGAAA
>NZ_JABDWV010000031.1:0-16226 GCF_019685435.1 Rhizobium sp. NLR10b
GCTATGACGATCTCTCTCGTCTGACCGGCGCCGACAACGCCGGCGACAACACCCTCGACGAGACCTACAGCTACGACACCAATCACAATCTTCTCTCCCGCACGCGGATCGGCAGCTATGTCTATCCCGCGGCATCAGCGATCCGCCCGCATGCGGAAACGCAGATCGGGACGAAGACCATCGACTATGACGCCAACGGCAACATGGTCTCGGATGGTAGCCGCACGCTGAGCTGGGACGGCGCCAACCGGCTGTCGAGCGTCACCCAGAACGGCGCCACGGTGAGCTTCGCCTACGGACCGGACGGCGCTCGGGTGAAGAAGAGCTGGGGCTTCGGCACGACGCTCTATCCCGACGCCAATGTCGAGATCGACCGCTCGACGCCCGGCACCGACATCTACACCCTTTATCCGCATCCAGACGCCAAGATCGTCGTCACATCAGGCAGCACCGAGCAGGACAAGTTCTTCCTGCACCGCGATCATCTCGCCTCGGTGCGGCAGGTGACCAACGAAAGCGGCTACAGGGTCGAGCAGACCGGCTATGCCGCCTATGGCGAAGCCACCAACACCAGCTTCCAGACCAAGAAGAGCTATATCGGCGAACGCTTCGATCCCGAAACCGGGCTGATGTATCTCAATGCCAGATACTACGATCCGGCGTTCGGGCGGTTCATCTCGCCGGATGACTGGGACCCGACCAAGGAGGGCGTCGGGACCAACCGCTACAGCTACTCCGAAAATGATCCCGTCAATAAGTCCGATCCGAACGGGCACTTTATTGAAGATGGAGATAATCCTCACAACATGCCGGCTTGGGCAGAGTCGACAAAAAACGATGCCTTCCAAAGCTTTGACCATGGGGATATCACCCGGCAGCAGCTCAATTCGACCATTGACTTTGTGAATACCGAGTTGGTTCAGGACGCAATGGAGAGGCGCTGGGCAAAGGGTGACGTGAGCGGCCTACCTGCCGGCGAAGCCGTGAACGTATTTGCGACGATTTCGGGCGCAGGTGGGGCGGTTGGGCCTCATAGCATCGGGGTCCGTCAAAGGCGGGCCAAGTGGTGCTGCTGAAAGTGTGCGAGCGCGCTTTGGGGTAGCAACCTCCAATGATTATCGCTCAACCTTTTTCGCCGCGAACCCAACGCTCGAAGGCAAGGTTGTCGTTCATCACGCCGTTGAGCAACAGGCCATGAAGCGCTATCCTGGTGTCATTAGTGAAGCTGAGATACATTCGCTCGAGAATCTTCGTGGTATCCCGAAAACCACAAACTCAGATTTGCACCTCAGCCAAATTCGGCGTGAATGGAATCAGTTCTATCGTGAAAATGCCAACCCGACACAGCAGCAGTTGCTCAACAAGGCGACCGAGATCGATAGTAAATATGGTGCTCAGTTCAATCCTCCGGTGAGATGATAATGCGCTACTTCTACATGGAGCCCGAAGTTTCTGGCAGACTCGGAGATGGTACGATCATGGACCGAAGCGTACATCCACCGATCATCAGTGAACTCCATTACGAGATGGAGGGTTGGCTAGGAGACGCAATCCTGGAAAGCTTCCCCGCCTTTATAGTGACCGAACAAGCAAGGCAAGGACTCATATCGGCGGCTATCACAGGGGCAAGTTTCGCCGAAGTTCATGTCACGACGAGCGAAACCTTTAGAGAGCTATACCCCGCCCGCGAAATTCCTCCGTTTGCTTGGTTGAAGCCGGTCGGCAAAGCAGCTCACGACGACTTCGGAACGGCATCTGACGGGCGGCTCGTTGTTTCGGAACGCGCGCTCCAAGTGCTCCGAAAATTCGGCACTGAGAACGCTTTGGTCGAGCCATTTGTTGATCATGCAATTTGAGCTCGCGGCTATCAATCTTGAGTTATACCAACTCTCATCGATCAGAACCCGGGGGCTCATTGCCTGCGACCAATGGAAATGATCTCCGCGTGGTCGGTCCTGGTTTAGGCTTCGTATAGGCTCAGGTGAAAGGGTGAAAGTGACTCGCAACTAGGGACTCAAACTAGGACCAGTCTTTTGCTGGGATTTTCACTTCATTTTCCAGCTGGGACAGGACCGTAAGACAATCGAGGCATTCCGATTTCGGACTCTCCGAAAAGCGCTAGCCCTGAAGCAGACCATAATTTCTAATATCGACTAAAAATTGTGGAAATTGTGGTCCGCTTTTGAATCGTCGGATGTGGTCAGTTTGCTCCGCGCGTAGTGTCTCATCAATAGAAGCGCGCGAGTCTCTTTCATGAAATCTTTGGTGCCTGTTTGTGTTCTCGGCTTGCTTACGCTTGCCGCCTGTAGCTCCACGGATTCAGTTGAGGACGTACTGGCTGTAAAATTGAATGAACTCGATTCCACCGGAAAACCTCTGCCAACGACTCGCTTCTCTTCGCGCTTGATCGGTGGCGCGCCGGTGGATCAGAATTTCAACGGCGCCATGCACCAGGGGAGCGGCACCTTCGTCTCTTATGGCGCTCCTCCGGTGTCGGTCGGGCAATTGTCGAAAGGCGGAGATGGCTACAGTCTCAATCTTGTCGGGGCGTCTATTGCGGCGGCCGCAAAAAGCGTACTCGGAGATACGCTCGGCCTGAACTATATCGTCGATCCACGCGTCTCCGGCACCGTGACATTGCAGACGACAAGCCCTGTGTCTCGCGAGGCACTCCTCGATATTTTTGAGGCCGCTTTGTCCGTCAACGGTGCAGTCGTGGTGAAGCGGCAAGATAGCTATCAAGTCGTTCCTTCTTCTGAGGCGTTTTCCTCGACCCCACAGGTGAGCGTGCCATCGGTCTCGCCGAAGGGGCCTGGCATCAAGGTGCAAGTGGTCGAGCTCAAATATGTCTCCGCCGAGGAGATGAAGGGTATCCTTGAGCCGATCAGCCGCCAGGGCTCGATCCTGCGGGTGGATGCGACACGCAACCTTCTGATGCTTGCCGGTACGAACAATGATCTTTCCGCCATGCGCGAGGCAATCAGCGTATTCGACGTCGATTGGATGGAAGGCATGTCGGTCGCTCTTCATCCCTTGAAAGCGTCACAGCCATCTGCCGTCGCCAAAGAGCTCGACACGATCTTTGCCAACGACAGCGGCGGCGGCAAGATCATTCGCTTCATTCCCAACGAGCGCCTGAACTCGGTATTGGTGATCACCTCGCGCCCGGCGTACCTGCAGCGCGCTTCAAGCTGGATTCAGAAGCTCGATCGGCTTGCAAGCACCAACGAAGAGCAGCTCTTCGTTTATGACATCCAGAACCGGCCCGCAAAAGAGCTTGCCAAGGTATTGCAGGCTGTCGTCAACGGACAGTCGTCTTCAGACGCGGCCGGCCAGTCCGCAAACGCAGTTGCCCCCAATCTCGAGCAGGCGAGCCTTTCAACGGCGGATGACCAGGCCCAAACGGCAGAGGCGACTGAAACAGCTGCGCCGAGCCCGCTCGAAGGCTACAGTGCGGAACCGGCCAAGGTGAAAACCTCGATTGTTGCCGATGTCGAAAACAACGCCTTGCTGATTTCCACGACCGCTCGGGAATATGAGCATATTCAACAGCTCTTGCGGCAGCTGGATGTCGTCCCGACCCAGGTTCTTCTCGAGGCCGTTATCGCTGAGGTGACGTTGAACAACGAACTGAAGTTCGGTCTTCGCTGGTTTTTCGAAAACGGCAATTTCGGCGTCGCATTTTCAGATCTTGCAAGTGGAGGCACTCGCATGGCATTTCCCGGCTTCGGCTGGAGCTATGCGACCAACGACATCCGCGTGACGCTGAACGCTCTCTCCAGCATCACAGACGTCAACGTCGTTTCGGCGCCAACGCTGATGGCGTTGAACAATCAAAAGGCGACATTGCAGGTTGGTGACCAGGTTCCGATCGTGACGCAGCAGGCCGCAAGCGTGAACGGAGATTCGCCGGTCATCAATTCAATCCAGTTGAAGGATACAGGCATTATTCTGTCGGTGATTCCGCGGGTGAATAGTTCCGGGCGAGTCATGCTCGACATCGAGCAAGAGGTCAGCGACGTCGTGAAGACGACTTCATCAGGCATTGACTCGCCAACCATTCAACAGCGCAAAGTCTCGACGCGGGTGGTTGTGAACGACAACGAAAGTTTGGCTCTGGGCGGTCTGATCCAACAGAAAAACAGCGTGGACCGCAGCCAAGTGCCGCTTCTCGGCGATATTCCGCTCCTCGGCAATGCCTTCAAGAACAAGACGGATTCGATCAAGAAAACCGAGCTCCTGATTTTCATCAAACCACGCATCGTTCGCGACGTGAGCGAAGCCCGCGATGTGACCGACGAGTTTCGCAGACAACTGGACTTCCGGTCGGACATTCAAAAAAGACGCGGAGGAAAAAATGCCGTTCAACAGGATCTCAAGCGGCTGGCCTATTGATGTTGCTCGTTCCCTTCGCTGTGATCCTCGCTGTCTGCATGCTTGCGGTCAGCTATGTCGACTTTCACCGTCTGGTGATTCCGAACCGGTTGAATGCGATCGTTCTCGTTGTCGGCGCGGCCTTCAAACTCTTGACCGGGCTTGAGGCATTGGCCCTCGCGCTCCTGTTCGGCGCATTTGTCTTTCTGATGTTCTGGACCCTGAGGTACGTCTATTGGCGTTTCAGAGGCGTCGTCGGTCTTGGCCTCGGGGACGTCAAGTTCGCAGGTGCCGCAGCGGTTTGGCTGGATCCGTGGAGCTTTCCCGCCTTCCTGTTCATCGCATCCGCTCTTGCACTGCTTTATTTCTGCGTCATCGCCAAGCGAACACCTGACATCACATTGCTTCGGGTTCCCTTCGGCCCGTTTCTGGCGCTCGCGTTGTTCGTCACATGGAATTTCAACACCTTTTACAGTCAGGCGATTGGATAATGACCAAATACATTCCGAACAGTAATGAGCAGTCAGCGGATCGCAATCAGGCGATTGAAGGCTTTACACTCGTTGAACTATTGGTCGTACTCGCCATCATCGGCCTGATTGCCGCTCTCGTGGCGCCACAGGTGTTGAAGTACCTGGGTTCAGCAAAAGTCGAGACCACAAAAGCTCAGATCAAGAACATCGAAAACGCGATAGAGCTCTACTACATCGATGTCGGCCGTTACCCCTCTACCGAGGAGGGGCTAACCGCACTCACGCAGACGCCATCCGACGGCAGTGTCTGGAACGGCCCCTACCTTAGGAAGTCCGGTGTCATCCTGGATGCCTGGGGCACGGCTTATCAGTATAAGAGCCCGGCGGAGGACCGGCCTTACGAGGTAATCTCCCTTGGGCGCGACCGCAAGGCTGGGGGGCAGGGGCAGGACGCAGATATTCGGAGCGAATAGCTTAATGGCTCACCGCAAGAAGGCTATTCTTGCGGCGGAAATCGGCGCCGTGCCGCGGTTTGCCTCCAAGGTTATCTTGACAGCATAAGGCATCTTTTCCGGACGATTCCATTGGTTCAACCACGTCGGAGCGGTTTGGCCTTCGGGGGGCTGCGGCGCATCCATGAATTCAAAATGGGCGTCAACGATATCCTCGATGATGGAAAAGGATACCGGCGCGGGCATCGCTCTTCCCAAGCGGCGTGGAGCATCACGCAGCACGATTGAGACGCTTCCGCCATTTTCCTGGAGCTCGATGAGGACGTCCCGAAGAGCAAGCTGATCCGTCCCCACTCTCAGCACGGTCGGAAAATGCAACGAATGAGAAGTTCCTTCGAATGCAAGCCGTTTTTCACTGGTGCCCGTAAGAAGATAAACGCTGCGTGCATCGGCGATCGTTTGCTGAAGAAATTCGATTGCGGCGATCATTTCCGTTTGGCCATCAGCGCCTTCAGTCAACCTTCTTAGCGGGCGAAACTGAGTGATTGCCCCGATCATGACGGCACTCAGCGCGGCAAGCAGCGCAAGCGTCACCAGCATTTCGACAAGAGTGAACCCTTCTTCGTCCTTCCTTGAGTTTACGGACAGCGTCATGGCTGTTGACCTTGCACCAATGACGTAACCAGGAAGGTCTGACGAAACGCGCCGGCTTTTGGTCCGACAGAGATGATGGCAAATGAATTCGAACTGCTTGTCGCGTCTCGTTCGCGCGGCGAGACCATGCGAATTCTCCAACGCAACAGACCCATTTTTCCTTCTTTCTGCCGTGCGCTGGCGCTTGTCAGTTTGGGAATTTCTTCCGCCCGCAATGTCTGCACTAACTCCAACATTTCATTTCGTTCAGTCGCGGTTCGGTAACTCCTAACAGCAATTGCCAAAGTCTGAGATGCGATAGCCATCGAAATCGATAGGATGACAAAGGCTACGATCATCTCCAATAGAGTAAAGCCTGCATCGTTCTGCAGTGGCGGATTAATCATCGGACACCATTGTGGCGGAGCCCGTTAGCCAACTGATCTTGACCCTGATCTCCTTCTCCTTATCGGTACGAAGCCGGATCTCGCCACCCGACGAGCTTCCATCAGCAAGAAACTGAATGCTCCCCTTGGAGGCAGTGGTCGCGGCATTGCGGCCAACCGTCGCGACCATCGACATAGAAGCCGGAATAACGATATCTTCATGTTTGATATCAAAATGCACGGTGCGTGTGGCCGTATCGATCGATAGAGTGGTATCTGACCCCCGCTTGATGGCGACCAATCGCGCTAAGCGCGCGCCTCGAACGATTGAAGACGCGACGGTTGCTGTTGTAGACGAACCCGCACGATGAAATTGCGGTAGTGCGACGGCGAGAACCATCCCTAATATCGCCAAAACCACAAGCATTTCCATGAGCGTAAAACCAGCACTCCCGGCATGGCGATGGGCGGAGCTTCTTGCGCTCATTGCGTGCTCAGCTCGTTGACGCTGAGAAGCGCCGTCATGACAGAGATGACCAGTCCGCCGACGAGCAGTCCCAGCAGGATCGTTATCGCTGGAGTGATGAGCGAGAGAAGACTATCGAGGGTCCTCTGGGCCCCAGATCGCAGGATATTCGATCCGTTGGCGAGTACGGCAGGGAGCTTGTTCACCTCGTCTCCGACTGCGGTCAGCGACACGACGCTCGGCGGGAATAGTTTTGTCTCCGCTAAGGCCTCGGCAAGGCGCCGCCCTGATATCACCGCTTCGCGGATCGGTGACAACTTCGTTCTGCAAATGGAAATCGTGCACGCATCGGCAGCCAGAGCCAGAGCCTCGGGCATGGCAACAGCATTTTCGAGTAGCAGCGCTAGGGTCTGCAGGTAGCGGGCAAGCGCCATCTTGATAATGAGTGGCCCGAAAATCGGCATCTTGAGCGCGACAGCCATCATCAATCGGGAGAGCTCTTGGGCCCGCCATGCAAAAAGAATTCCGGTAAGGGTCAGAACCGACACAGCGACAGGCGGGAAGGCTGGATTTTCAATGAACTTTCCAACTGCCGACAAGACGGCGATCAGCAAGGGGGTCTCTCGCTCCGAGCTCTGGAAGATTGGTTCAAGAGCCGGCACAAGCACGAATGTGACGACGCCGAGCGCTATGATCATCATGACGAGCAGAAAGGCCGGATAGAGCAGCGCATCCATCAACTGCTTGCGTTGATTCTTCCGGCGTTCCAGGTCGGAAGCGATGACCGAGAGAACATGCCCCAGCCGGGCCGTTTTCTCCCCACTTGCGATCAGCGACAGAATGTCATCCGGCAGATCGTCGAGCGAAGCGAATGCTGATGAGGCCGCCGCCCCGGCAGATATCTGCTCCAGCATAGCGTCGAGACGCTCGCGCTCGTTTTGGTGGGTAGCGGAAGCGCTCAGCGAACGCAGGGACTGGTCTAACGTTAGCCCGGCCGCCACCAAGACTGCCAAATTGCCGAAGAACCGGGCTTGGTCAAAACTCGGCTCGAACTTGGGAAGACGCAGATATGACTGCAAACCTCGATCGCCATAGGGCCGAACGTCGGAAATCGTCACGCCCGGTGAGCGAAGCTTCCGGCGAGCATCGGCGATATCTGTGGCTTCGACCGTGCCAGACCGTTTTCGGCCGTCACCAGAAAAAATGCTGTATCCAAACTTAGGCATGGCGACTAATCCGCATCGATGACACGCAAGACTTCATCCATCGTTGTCAGGCCTCTTTCCACCAGCTTTTGCCCGTGTTGGCGAAGTGGAACCATGCCGTTCTCAATGGCCACAGCTTCGAGATCTTCTTCGGCGCTGGTCGCGCGCATCTCTTCCTTGAACCGCTCGGAAACCTCCAGGATCTCATAGGTAGCCCTGCGTCCCTTGAAGCCGGTCCCTTCGCAAGCGATGCAGTCGGCTTTGAACGCGAGGTCTCGACAAACTTCGCAGCATTGCCGCAGAAGCCGCTGGCCGATCACGCCTCTGATTGTTGCTGCCAGCAAAAACGGTTCGACTCCCATATCGCGAAGCCGATTGAACGCACCGATCGCGCTGTTCGTATGCAAGGTCGAAAGAACGAGTCGACCAGTGAGTGCCGCCTGAATTGCGATCTCGGCGGTTTCGCGATCGCGAATCTCCCCGACCAGAACGATATCGGGATCCTGCCGCAGCACAGAACGGAGCGCAGTGGCAAACGAAAGGCCGATCCCTGGATCGATCTGCAATTGCGTGATGCCGGCAATGCGATATTCGACAGGATCTTCGACGGTGAAAATCTTCACGCTCGACCGATTGAGCCCCGACAGGATCGAATAGAGGGTTGTTGTCTTACCGGATCCGGTCGGGCCAGTCACCAGAATGAGGCCATTCGAGCGCCTCGTCAGATTGTCGAGCTTGCTCGCCGCGGCCGGATCATAGCCTAGTGATGCCAGATCGAGTTTGATGTTCTCGCGATCGAGAACGCGAAGTGCTGCCGTTTCCCCATGCACCGAAGGCACGACGGAAAGACGGAAGTCGACCTCCTGGCCTCTGACGGCCAAACGCAATCTGCCATCCTGCGGCAGACGACGTTCGGCTATGTTAAGCCGCGCGAGAATTTTCAAACGGCTTATCACGCCCGTATGAAGCGATTTGGGCGCATTATCCGTTTCGAGCAGGATACCGTCGCGGCGAAGCCGGATACGGAGCGTCTCTGCCTGCGGCTCCAGATGAATGTCTGTCGCTTTATCGTCGATTGCTCTTTGGACAATCTTCGAGACAAATTTAACAACAGGGGCATCGCGCGCCACATCAAGGAGTCGCTCGAGATCGACATCGAGGGCCCCTTCCTCTACAAGCGACTCATCGAGCGGGGCGTTCGACTCTCGTCGAAGACGGCCAATATGCTCTTCGATGGTGCTTCTCGGCGCCACACCAATTCGCAATGGCAGATCGAAGAGGTAAGAGACTGCCTCGGTTGTTTGATGATCAAATGGGTCGGCGACAGCTAGGCGAAGATAGTCATCGGCCTTCTCCAGGGGAACGATCGCCTTCTCGGTTGCGAAATCCCAGCCCAGCCTTTCGAGCCATTCAAGGCCGTTTCCGGGGAGGCCATCCTCGATGACCTCGAGATCGAGGGAGCTCGCGATCTCTGATGCAATCGTAAGTTCGGCAAGTACGCCCAGTTCCCGAATAACCACGTCCAATGGCTGGCCGGTCTGCCGCCTTGCAGATCTTATTCGCTGAATGGCTTCCGGAGTGACCAACCCGCTATTGACGAGATGAGCGAGAAATTTCTCAGAACGTTCCATCACCTGCATTGTTACAATGCCTCCTTGAGCCAAGAGGCCGCATCAGGTCCTAAGAGGAGCCCACAATCCGAAAGACCGCGCCGTGAAATCGACGAAAGCGGCAACGCCCACACACGGCGGTTGGTTTGTCGACCGTCACCGGTCACCACGATTCTGGCATCCGTTGCCCATTCGCCTTGGCTGTTGATTTTTGTCGCCAGCGTATAGGTGCCCGAAAGCTGCAGCCGGTGTCGAATTTCACCGCTAACATCAGTCAGATGAGAGCGGAGGGAGGCAGATGCGAATTCGCGGCTGACAGCGGCGCTGTGGCTATCGACGGTGAATATTTCGCTGATCTGTTCCGGGCTGAACCGCCGCATTTCCGGAAAATCGAGGAGTTCAACCACATCTTCGAAGGGCGCGTGCTTGAAGCCGTATTCCGGCTCCGACTTGGCCGGGATCGGCGAATTGGAAGATTGCCGAGAGCGAAATAGAATAACTGCGCTGGCGACATCCGTAACTTGTGGGGCGGTCAAGCCTAAGGCCGCCAAGCCGGCTTCTATGGTGGCTAATCCAGCGACATTAAGATCAATGAGACCGGCATGATCGAGAATGCGAAGCGTCACGATCGCGTCGCCGGAGGCGCATGACCTTCCACTCGCTTCTCCGGCAATGGTTGCGGCCCAGGCGCCATCGGTTTCAAGCTTCATTGCGGTATAGGCATTGATCGCCTCCGCCGCATAGGCAAGCCGGCTCCGCTCGAAACTGTGATGGGAGGTCAGAGCGGCGAGACGGGCAGCGGATGAAAACGGGATCAGTAGCGCAGCGAATAACAACAGAAAGGCAAGCACCGCGAGGAGCGCAAAACCATCCTCATCAGCGCAGTCGTCTGCTCGCCTCTTAGTTTTGTCGGACATCGAGGCCTTCAGCGGGATAGAGGTTGACGACCGCCTGCTGATCTCCGGCGCGCAAGACGACGCTGTCAATGTCGATACGGTCGATGGTCCACCCCTCGATCGTGCCGCCGATTGGCAGCCATTGCGATGGGGCATCTGTGTTGACCGCCAATAGCGCCGATAGGTCAGGGCCAATTTTTCGAATGCCTTCAAGGCGAAAGGCGGGAAGCTGCACCGCTGGCGCAGCGACAACCGGCTCGGGCGGAGGTGTTATAGGGACAACAACGGGGAGGAATTCCCGGCGTGTTGGACTGAATACTGGCCTGGACAAGGTCTCAGGTGAAGTGGACAAGTCTACTGTCGCCTTGGTCTCCAACGCTGGCGTGGCCGAAGGACGAATTGTCCTTTCTTCGGAGGCGTCAGGCGGAGAAATATCGACCGGCATTTCATACAGTGCGAAATTGACAAGGCAAAGCGTGCTGAGTGCAGCAGCGGCGCTCAACGTCGTCAGAAAACTCGTGTCAGGGACTCGAAATCTCATTTGGCTTCTGCCGCTCTTTGCCGGCCGCTCGTTGCCGGATTGACCGACCCGTAGATTTCCATACTTGTTGAGAGCTGAAGCGGCGCCTGAAGCTGTCCCTGTTGGATAGGGTTGGTTGCCCGAATGGTAGCTTTTCGAATGACAAGCGGAGGTCTCGACGTCTCGATGCCGACCATGGCCTTATGAACGGACGATAAGCTTCCCTGGATATCAGCTGTGACCCCAATTAACGGCACGCCGTCGGGTGAAGATTCTGAAAGGACACTAATGGAAATAACGACCGCCCCGGCTTCTCCTGCGATCGCGTTGATGCGCTCCTGAAGTCGCGCACGTGTCACGGGCATTGTATCGCCCTGGAGGTAGAGGGCAGCGGCAACGTCGGCGGAAATGGCCGTGGACGCCTCGCCCCTAGGTCCTCGCGATAATATTGCGTTCAGCTTGCCGAGTTCAAATCGCTTCGCGTCAATGTCGCTCGCCAGGCCGCGCAGCTGGTCTCCTGTAAGCACTGAAATCCAGATGGCGCACAACGTGCCAAAGGCGAGCAATCCAAAGGCAACCATCTGCTGCACCCGCTGCGGTGCGTTCATCAGTCCGATCAGCAGGTCCGTCATTTCCGCTCGACCTTCAGGCGCATCTCAAAATGCTCGTCTGTTCCGCCAGCCTCGCGCACAACCGGTGACGTAAAACTGGGCTCGCTAAAGAGCTGAGACTCTTCCAGCGGCCCGATCAAGCTCGCCGCCGACTGGGAAAAGCCCGACATGGTCACTGTTTCCTCGTCGATCGACATGTCGGAAAGCCATGCCGTATCCGGCAATTGACGGCTCATCTCTTCCCATATTTGGATGACGGGAACGGACTCATCTTTGCGCCGCCGCGCGGTGTCCAAAGCGGCGACGGCTTTCGCGCGCTCATTTAAAGATGCCCGCACTGCGCTTGCCTGCTCTCGCTTTGCGGCGATCTCACTTTCAAGATCCGATAGTGCGCCCTCGTATCGAAGGACCGCGTGCGCAAGCGTCAGGCCGGCCGCCAAAAGCAGCAGAGATAGGGTTATTGCCGTTCGTGTCGAATGGGACAGGGAAAGAGCAGCTTTCGGCAAAAGCTCGCTGACTGCTCTTTGCGTGAGATGAATGGCCGAGCCATCTGAGACGGCGAGCGAGATGCCTCCGATCTTTATTTTGGCGGCGGTGAGAGCGGAAACGACCGGATCGAGCAAGGGTTTCTTTACAATGGCGTAGGTCGTGCCTTCGGAGGCGTTGCCTGTGATCGGCATAAGGTAAACGTCGTCGTGACGAAATGGAGTTGCCGCGGTCAAGTCGGCGGCCGCTATGTCCCTGGCCCTGGAATAGGGAAGCTGGGATCTCGTAATCGCGCGGCGAATATAGCGATCCTCGGCCAGCACCAGCGAGCAGGTTCTGCGACGTCCGAGAATTGTTTCGATCTCGGCAAGAGATACCACATCTGCTCGCGAGCGATCAGGCCAGATAACGGAAACTCCCGGTCGTCCTATTTCGACGGTGGGGTAGTGCCTGCTTTGAGGTCGCAGAAATAACATGCGCCGAATCTCGGCGTACCACCAGTCCCGGAAATCGAGCGCGCTATCGACAATCGGTTGCATGAATTTATGAGGACCGAATCACTAGTTTTGTAATCAATACAATAATGCGAACTACCACGCGTTGCAGGATTCGAGCGCGTTGCGGCACGCTATCCACAGGCTTTCGGAGCGTCGTAGAAGTGAATGCCGAACACTGGATCTGATCTCAGATGCTTCCTACACTGGCGTTAGTTGCATTTATTTGCATTCCGACGTAGGTGCTACTTGCGCTGCCAAGTGTTTTCGACTTTAGAGGGTGTAAATTTCAGCACGTTTTGATTCATCTGGGGGATTCATGCGTCAGTTTCGTTCGGGTGTTGCGGCTTCTGCTGCAGCTGTTCTCTTTGCGTTGTTTGTTGCGCCGGGAATAAACTCTGCCATTGCCGGAACGGCGATTGCGGGCGAGACCGGCAAAACCAATGGCAGCGGCCTTGGCAATGGAAGCGCGGCCGGCCTCGGCGGGACAGCCACAGACGCTCCGGCGATGTCCGATATTACTTCCGAGCCTGCGGCCGCTTCTTCGCGACCGGACAAGGCGGTAGACCGAACCACGCTCGGCAAGGCCGGCTCAGCGCCGGCCGACGGCGAGACGCTGACCGTTGACGGGCAGGCCAAAGACGCGGCCTCGTCGCCTGAGTCTGATACGGCGCAGCCTGCAGGCGCGACCACGCTTGCGGCGACGGCCGCAGCGGTTGAACCGGATTCACCCGCGGTCAATGCGCCGGAGAAAGCTTCGGTTCCTCAAATCTCCAGCAATGGGTCTTTTACGCAGCTCATCAGCCTCGACCTGCCACCTTATCATGACATCGCTCCAAAACTGGCGCTTCATTACGATTCTGCGCGCAAGTCTCGCTTTGGCGGTTTGTATCAAGGCTGGCTTGGGTACGACTGGGGGGTAGATGGATTTAGCGTTATCGAGCGCCCCGGTGCTGGGGTCCAGTCGGGGTCTTCAGAAAACATCTTCATGCTCAATGGCGAAAACCTGATATTTTGCACCGCTGCGTCGTGGTGCCCGGCCGGAGCCAACTTTACGACCGAGAATGAGTCGTTCCTACGCATTGTTTACGACAATCCTACCAATTCATGGACAGTGACCGACAGGAATGGAGTTGTTTCTAAATTCATGTCGGTGGCGGCGATCGCAGGAGTAGACCTGCCGAAAGATGTTGACGCCAACCGTCCCAAAAACTTCGGGCGTTATCTTCTTACCTCCGTCGCCGATCCGAATGGACATCAGGTGAGATACACCTATTCCTGCCCGGACCTTCCGATGTGCTATCCGGCAACGATCGATTATGACAGCCAAGCACAAATCGTCTTCGGCTATGAGCGTCGTCCAGATTTTCTGCCGATGGCGAATGGATACAGCCTGACTTGGACGACTTACCGGCTCAAATCCGTGTACTACAGTAACACGGTTGAGGGGGGCGTAACCGGCGGCTATACCCTGACATACGACCAGGCCCCATTTTCCAATCTGTCTCGTCTCATCCGGGTCGACCAATATGGACGAGATGCAGTCATTGATTCGTCCCACAATATCGTTAGTGGCACGCATAAGACCATACGGTCGATGGTCTACGACAACATCAACTACAGCTACACGCGGTTGAACAACCAGTTCCCGGCGCCGACGTCTGGGGATGCTGCAAAGCAGCTCTCCTATTTCCTTTCCCGACAAACAGGCGATCTGAATTTCGATGGCAGAGACGAGTTTTATGGATCCTTTCTCGCCTATCACTATGATTCGACTTTGCGTACCTATGTGGCGGACCCCCTCAAATTCACGGTGACGAAATTTACTGGCCCTGGTTCTGTCGCCGGCACGTCGACCGTCGCCGTACCAACGAATTCTTGTTACGAGGGAATGCTGGTGCCGAACTATTTCGACGGTCGGTTTGTGTCTGGCAAATTGACTAAGGACCTCGCATTCACCTACAACGTCACGAACAGATGCAGCATCATCGATAAGACGCGTGTTAGCGGTATTATTGCAACGGACTCCTCGCTGAATGTGTCGGCTTCGCTTTGCCCCGATGCCAACACTACTGTCTGTGGTGCAATTCCCACGAATTACGACAGCACAAATTCTGTCAAGAATGTCTCAGTGGACTGGGATAGCGACGGAATCGATCAGTTGTTCAATGTCGGCAACGACATCCGCGGAGTCGCTGACTTTTTAGGCTACGGTCGCCAGGGTTACGTCAGAGGCCAGAACCTTAGCGCGTACAAATATGCCGGCGGCAGCACGTTTAATTCCCAGGATATGGGCATCGATTGCAGTTCCGCCTCGGCGTATTGCGCCCTTGCGGACATGAACGGTGACGGCGCGACGGACGTTGTCAAAGCGACGCCGTCCGGATCGGGGAGCTACGTGGCAACGGTCTGGCTCGGGACTGGCTATAGCTTCATCCAGGTTGCAAGCGGCTTGACACTTGATGGCACGCCGATCCTGCGCGATATGGATAATGACGGTAGGGTGGATGTCGTCGCGGCTAAGGATCGTAGAAATACCGATCCCTTCAAGGACCTCAAAGCCTACGGCCTGTGGTTTGGCAGCTCTGGCAATAGCTTGGTTGTGTCGCCTTTCCTGCAGCGCGGTTCCGGTCTGTCGGGCGATTTCAACGGCGATGGCCTTCCAGACTTCGTCGCCTCGCAGACGGACACTGTCATTTCCAATGCCGGTTCGGGCAATCCCAATCTGCTGCGGAAAGTCACCTTGGAAACGGGGGGGACGATTGCGGCCGATTATGCTCCATCGACGAGCTTTTCGAACAGCTATATGCCCCTCGTCATGCATCCGGTGACGAGGGTGACCGTCAATGACGGACGCGGAAACTCCGCCGCCACCAGCTATTCTTATTCCGGGGGTCTCTACAATCCGGCCGCCCGGAAGTTCCTGGGTTATCGCACCGTCAGCACGACCAAACCAATCCTAGCTGGAGATACCGCCGCTCCGATCGTTGTGAAGACCTACCGTCAGGATCTGGCAAGTTACGGATTGCCGGACACCACGGTTTTGCGCAACGCAGCGAACACGGCATCCAAGACGATCACCGAAACCTATGACGCCAGTATCGCCTCCAAGCCCTACAAGGCCAGAAACATTGCGACGACAACGAAGCTGACGGAGGGGGGCACGACGGCCTACCTGCGGACGGAGCGCAGTTTCGACGCCTATGGCAATGTAACCGAGATCAAGGATCGCGGCCGCACGGTGGATGCCGCAGGCACGGAGAATGTCAACACCACCGGCGACGAGAAGACGACGACCTTCACCTATGCGCCAAACACCTCCGCTTACATCGTCTCGCTACCGACTTCGAAGACGGTTCGTCTCGGTGTCGATGCCGCGTCGCCGATCGGCAGCAAAGAGGAATATCTCTATGACGGCGCGACGGCGGTTGCGACGCCGCCGGTCAAGGGCAACCTGACGCAGAAGCTCGCCTATATGAGCATCGGCAGCACACCGCGGGTGTCGCCGACCAGCTACGCTTATGATGCCTACGGCAACCGGATTGCCGAGACCGATGCGCTTGGCAACCGCAGCGAATGGGACTACGACGCCACCTACCACCTTTATCCGGTGGCGGAGC
>NZ_JABDWV010000032.1:0-11196 GCF_019685435.1 Rhizobium sp. NLR10b
ACCCGCGGCCGCGCAGGCAGCCTTCGAACGCCGGATCTGCTCGCGAAGCACGGAGTCCGGGCAATCCTTGATGCGCAGCTGGACGAGTTTGACGCCGAGTGGCACGAGACGCTCGACCCATTCGGCGTTGTCGACGATGAGATAGAAGGGGTCTAGCTTCATGAAAAGACTGCCTTGCCGATGACGGGAGTGGATGGGACGGCGACGTCGCGTGGCTCCAGCGGTATGGCCCCATGCGCCAGGCGGCCGGCATCGATGGCAAGCGCGAAGCCGCACGGCATCTTTTGCCGCCAGCATTCCTACCCGGGCTCGAATATTTTGTTGCCACGCAAGACCGCGCTCCGATGCTTCGTTGTAGACGAGCGCCAAGTCGGCAGATCGCCTTGTCTGCTGCAGGGCTTCAAAGAGCAGCGCAGGTTGACGAACGTCCTTCTCGCGCTCGCCACCCCTGCCCGTCAGTGTGTCGGCGGCTGGCGACTATGAGCTTGTGGACCGCATGCCGGAGTGGATCAGGGACGACGACTGGGACACCGCTCCGGTGGAGCAGCATTGTCCTGACGGTTTCTGCTGTCGCGGGCGCTGCAACTGACCGGATTTATTTATGCTTCAGCAGCCACATCTTTCCGGCCATCGTGATGCCGTGCGGCGAGATGGCTGGGTCGGCGTCGGGATCGAGGGTCTTGAGAAGACCGCTGATTCTCAATTCGCCTACCGTCGCCGTTGTTGCGAACTTGATTGCGATCGGCCGCTCCTGAAAGCGATCGGCTTTGGCGAAGGTAATCGTCGCATTGAGATGCGTCCACTTCTTGCTCTCCTGAAGGTACAGGTCCCCATCCCTTGCAAGTTTCAAGCCTCTGATCTGGGGAGGCGTCAAAGTGACCATCAAAGCGGCCGTATTGGGACTTGTTTTGGCGGTCGTACTCATCTTGGATCCTTACATGCTATTCAAACGATCCGCATAAAGCGGTCAGATATCGATGGGCCGAGGCTCTCGGCCTCTCGGAAGGAGATGAGCCTGCCGCTCTCTTCATCCCACAAAGCAAGCCGGACACATTCGAGGCTTTGCCGAAGGGTGACGCGGCCGATAGCCACCAACTCGGGGTGATTGCGCAGGACTTCCGGAAGCCGGTAATACGGAATGCGGCTTGAAAGGTGGTGGATGTGGTGGATACCGATATTCCCGGTCAGCCATCGAAGCACGAGCGGAAGATCATAATGTGACGCGCCGTGAAGAGCGGCCCGCGGAAATTTCCATTCTCCGGTCTTCGACCAGTGCGTTTCCTCGAACTGATGTTGGACATAAAATAGCCAGACGCCGGCTGCCCCTGCCAGCAAAACGATCGGCAGATGCACCAGCAGGAGGGGGATAGGCCCAATCGTCCACATTAACAGGCCGACTACGATCGCGATCGCTACATTCGTGGCCATCGTGGAAACCCAAGGCAAGGCTCCCGCCTGCATCATCCCGATCGGCAGGCGTTGCTTGAAGATAAAGAGCCAGGCGGGTCCAATGCCGAACATGACGATCGGATGCCTGTAAAGTCGGTAGGCGAGTCGTCCGGTTCGAGAACGGGCGCGATATTCCTCGAGCGTCAAGGTCGTGATGTCGCCGATGCCACGTTTATCAAGATTGCCCGCAGATGCATGATGTTCCGCATGTGTTTGCCGCCAATAATCGTACGGCGTTAGGGTCAAAACGCCGAGTGCCCGTCCTGTCCACGTATCCAGCTTTCGCCGGGCGAAGAATGAACCGTGCCCGCAATCGTGCTGGATCATGAATAACCGGAGCAGGAAGGCGGCGGCTGGCAGGATCAGTATGTAGCCGGGCCAAAAGTCTTGCAGCAAAGAGGCATATGCGCCGACCCATAGCAGCGCGAAGGGGACAGCTGTCACAGACAACTCGAACGCGCTGCGCCAAAAGCTCGGTTGCCGGTATTTCGCGAGGATCTTCAGCCACGCACCGGCGGAGTCTTCAAACGGCTCGTGCAACTGGCCGGCTTGGCTTCTCATAGGTTTTCTGATTTCTTTGGGACGACGATGCAAATTGGCAGGTGCCACGGTCGGATGTTCATCCGTCAAGCGCGACGAGCCTTACGTGCGGCATAGCGCCGGTCGCGCTCGGCCTTGCGTGCCGCTTCATCGGCGACGACACGTGCGATTCGGTTATTGGCTTCCAATTGGCGAGCCTCCGCCTCTGCTCTTTGATGAGCCTCGGCAACATCGGCTAATGCGGCAGCTTCCTGAAGGAGGCGGTCATTTTCCGCCGCCTTCATCGCATCGCGCTCGGCGCGACGCGCGGTCCTGGCCGAAGCAATTGCCGCCAACCGTTCTTGCATTACAGGGTCGGTCGGCTTCGGAGCCGACTCAAATTTTGCAATCAGCTGACGTCTGGCGCTTTCGGCGGACTTACGACGTTCTGAAAAGCTGTTGTCGCTTGGGTGTTTCAATCGATGTCCTTGCCCAACAGGATAGCCTAGGCCGCTACGCTTCAAGTCGTACGAGCGGTCGGGCGCTGTTCACTTGTTGAATGAAAAAGGCCAGACATCTGCCTGGCCTTCAACTATCCTTGGCAGCCACGCCAGTACATCCGTGGTCGCAGCGACTATAGGAGCTTTTTAGGCCGGTTGGAGCTGGCCTGCAGACATTTTGCCGGACTTGCGGTCATGCTCCAATTGAAAGCCGAGCTTCTGGCCTTCAGCGATTGAACTCATTCCCGCGCGTTCAACGGCAGAGATGTGAACGAAGACGTCGGCGCTCCCGTCGTCAGGCTGGATGAAGCCAAAGCCTTTGGTGGCGTTGAACCATTTTACTGTGCCAGTGGTCATGATTAACCCTTTCATCGGCATAAATTTGACGGCCCGCCGAGCGACGCGCGGCGGTGTTTTCGACTTTTGAAGGGAGAGTTGATCAAGAGGCGCAGAGCGCAGCCAAACAAATATCGGCAAACAAAGTATCGATATGTGCAGGGATAGACTGGAGATCCTTCCCAGTCAACCTTTTGTTTTCAGCTTCTCGCCATTTCCACTTAGGCGGGCAATTCCGCGTGATACGTTTCAGGTCGACGGCGCGTCAGCGGATAAGCCTCGGCTTCATAGAGTTTGCGCATCTGCAAACCATCGAAGCGCGCCTCCTCGACTTCGAGCACGGATCCACCGAGGAGAGAGGCCGGCATGTCCTCGATCGCAAAGCGAAGAGCCTCGGCGACGGAATCGAACCTCTTGTAGCCGAGGCGGCCTCTTCTGTTGATTGTCTTGCACGGGTAAAGCCCCGCGCCGGCACTATAGTCGAAAACGGTCATAACCTAATCCTTGCGGCTTGAGCGATCGCCGAGAACAGTCGTTCTTTGCCGTCCCATGTTGCGGTATTAACGGAAGAAGAAGTCAGTCCAACCGGTCCAGCACTCCGTTTTTCGAGACGCTGCTGCATCTCGGCAAGCTTCGTCGCGCGCCTCCGGAGAGCTTGCCTGCTGAGGAAATCCTGCAGCTTTGCTGCATCCGATCCTTGTTCTGGCTTGGAGCGCTTGAACATGCTTTCGGCGGCATGGCGGGTGGTGTTGGTCATTATGGCATCCTCAGTGCGGCTGCGGGACGAATACATCCGGAACAAACCGCTCCAGCCAGTATGGCGGAGTTCGCAACGTTCGCAAAATCAGGGTTTGCCAAGCAACCGACGCAGCCGGGAGGATCAGGTAGCCGAAAGGCTGAAAACGTGCCCTGTATGTAAGGTTTCAATCAGCCTCATTCAAGGCACCACATGAATAGCAAAAGCTTGCTTGCCAAAGGCGGAAATGAAGTCCAGGGTGCGATGTCGGCTGCAACTGGTCAGGGCGCTGCCGCCTGAGGGACAAGAGCGCGCCCTAGCCCCGACAAGAGGAGGACGCGATGACGTCCCGATCCTCGCATGCCTGCTTCCTGCTCTACTTCCAGAAAATGCTCCTGAACGCCAACGGCGAAAGCAAGCGCAAACCAGGCAATCGGAAAGTGCATAGGACCTTTCCCATGGTCCGCAACAGAGGACAGCTTCATGGCTCGTCACCTGTCGGTCGCGGGATGTGGGCCGGCGCGCCCATTTTTCCTGAGAAAGCTCCCGAGAAAGAGCCAAGGCTCTGGTAGCGTCGCACGGTATCTGTCCTTCCCTCTTTACTGCCCTTCAGCGTTATATCTTGGAATTACGACCAGGAGATCGCAGATGCAGGCCTTTGGAGACAACTTATGCGCCAATCATATTACAGGGCGCTGGCCCTGATGATGACCATCCCCCTGCATTCTGCATCGGGACTCAGCTCCTCGGCGCTCGGCCAGACCTCAAGGTCGGTGCCTGAAAATGCCCAGGCAAGCCGCTATGGCCTCGGCTGGGAATGCAATCGCGGTTTTCGAAGGCAGGATGACGCCTGCTTTAAGGTGAAGCTTCCCGACAACGCGTTTCTGACGAACTCCTCCTTTGGCAAGGGCTGGGATTGCCATTACGGCTTTCTGGAGAAGGGGAACCAGTGCCTCACCGTCCAAATTCCGGACAATGCATATCTCGACCCATATTTCGGCGATCGCTGGAGATGCCTGCGTGGATACCGTCAAACCAATGTGGGTTGCGACCCTATCAAAGTCCCGGAGAAAGCATTCCTGTCCGATAATACCACAGGATCCGGCTGGGAATGCGAAAGAGGTTATCGCGCGCTACAACAAGCATGTCTCAAGCTCGAACTCCCCGCCCACTCATATCTGACATCCGCCGGAAATGAGTGGAGGTGTGATAGAGGCTTTGAAAACAAGGATCAGACGTGTGTCGCTGTCGAGGTTCCGGAGAATGCCATCTTCGTCGACGCGCCCCACGGACTGAAATGGAAGTGCGACCGCGGCTTCGAGCCGAGGGGCAATCAATGCCTGCAGCTCAAGCTTCCCGAAAACGCACATCTTAACTCGACGGGCAACGGATGGGACTGTAATCGTCCGTACCAGCTTCGCGGTGGTGCCTGCATGATCGAATGACAATCAGCTGAAGTCTACCTCGGTGCCTCCCTCGCCGTCTAAATAGCTGATGATTTTTCACTCTGCTTGTTTTTTCTATCGGAAAGCAAACGGCTGGGCGCCTAAGACGGAAACTCCAGAAGAGCGACGAGATTACTGTCAGCGCGTAAATGAAAACTTCCAATTCCGACACTATATCGTCATCATAACAGCGGGTATCACGATGAACCGTCTGCAGGAGTTTTCGATCAGACCAAATGGGGATCGATGGTGCGAAACGCGGACGCCGTAGAAAGGTTTCATAACCTGCCCCGTTCGGCCCGAACGCGATGCTCTCGTCGCAGCCCTCCTCAAGCGCAGACGACAGATTCCAGCCAGCCACGAACTCTCCTCTGACCCTACATTGCAATTCGAGGGCCGCGCCCCATATTTCCTAGGACCGGAGCTGCGAAGGAGCAGCCGTCGTTCCGGGATTCCGGCACCCCGACAGCAGGAAGCCGGACAGGAGGAAGGTCTCCTGCATCTGTAGCACAGCGGCAACCTGACCAGCCCTGCCGCGCCTCAGCGAGCCCGGCGGAAGTTCAATGGCATACTTTGCGACAGTCCAGTTTGACTTGGCATGACCAACCCCTCCGGGAGAGAAATGCGTGACACTGACCTTTCCCAATAGAAGCCGCAGTTTCGACGAGAGCCGCAATGCCGTTCGCTTCTCCGGATATGACGGCATGTTCGAGGTGCGGTTTTTGATTGAAGCCAATGCCTTGCGGACCGCAAGCCAGGCCGCCCGCTCCGAAGACGAGTGCTTGAGAGCCTTTGATATGGCGCGCGAGGCCATTCTGGATGCGGCCACCCATGCCTACGGCCGCGGCTGCAAGGACCGACATACCCTGACGGCGCGGGATATCCGCCGATAGCCTATTACACCCGAAAAGGGCCGCGCAGGAGGCGAAACGATGTCAGTCGACAGAAAACATCTCAGCGTCGCGAGCCGCGTAGCAACCCGCCATCCCGACCAGGACGATCTTGAATCGGCGGTCTACAGCGCGCTTGCCGATTCCAGCGATCTCGACTCCAGCTATATCTTCGTCACCGCACGCGGCAGCGATATCACGCTGGCCGGGTGGGTGCATGTGCAAGCGGAGGTGTTGTGGGCGGAGGAGATTACGCTGAGAACGAAGGGTGTGCACAAGGTTCATAATGAGCTGTCGCCGGATTTGTGAGGCGAACCCATGGCACTATTTCCATCGGCGCGCATCCGCGCCGTGTTCCCGCCCTGACTGGGAGCAAGCCCGGCACGCTGCCGGGTTTCCGTTAACCGCAGATGGATCTCCCGATCACAGAGGCGGTTGGCGGACGAGGTCCTGCATGGCGGCGACGCTCAAAGCCTCCATGCGTTCCCGCAAGGCTCGCTCATCGAGATTCTTGCCCGCCGAGCGTAAATCTGCCAGGATCTTGCCGCGGCGAACGCGATACCGCAGGAATTACAGTTGGCTGCTTCGAAAAGTGGGCTCGCTTCAGTTTCTCAAAGCGAGCCTTCCGAGTTGCTACTATCAGACGTCTATTTGCGTCCACCACTAGGACGGGATTTGGCACCTGTTCCGCCTGCGGTCTTGGCGTCGGGAGCTTGCCCGAAGTTTGTTCCCCCCAGGTGCCCGCCACCGCTCGTGTTCGCGGCCTGGCGTTGGGTTCTGCGCTGGATCTCAGCGGCATTGGTTTTGCTCATTTAAATTCCTATTCGTCGCATGAGTGATCGCTGCCGGACGGCGCCCGGAAGACAAAGATCGATTTTGAGAGGAAAGGTCTGCTTGACGCCAAGTGGCGCGAAACGAAGCTCGACTAGCAAACTCGATGTGGCAACCTGAGCCGCCATTGTGTTTAAACGAAGTTCTCGGCCAGCGAGCCGGCCAACAAAAAAGGCCGGGGCGAAACCGCACCGACCTTCCTCACATCGCTACCCATACCAATGCCAGTACATCCGTGGTCAAAAGCAGAAAGCGACTGCGGCAATTGCGAGCGACAGATGCTTTCCAGCGCTCATCAGCAATGCCGATGAGAGGCATATAGGCACTCGCTGCATGAAACGCAACCGCAATTTTCGGTTTTGTTAAAGATATCTTATAAAAATTCAAATTGCGTGATTCACATTGCATCCGGAGCTGCGCTCAGGCATGGTCACCTCGTCAGCAGCCAATGTTACGGGCGCTGCTGCATCAGGGCTTTCAGCCCTCGCCCCAAATGGAAGGAGGACCGGAAATGTCTTCCGAACACGTCCATATCTTAAATTCCAGAGACCTCATAATGCTGCAAGGCGTCTTGGATGCGGCTGGATACAATTCAACCAGAAGCGTCGCCCATCCTGAGCGATACAACGCGGCAGCTAAGTTGCTTATCCAACGTTTCCAATATGGGATGACCTCTGCCGACGACCTTTCCAGGGAGCTGGAAAGGTGTTTTGGCGAGCCAATATCGTCGAAGTCTCCGCCAAGCTTTGAGCGGACACGCGCCTCCATTCAGGGACGGCCTGCCCGATAAACCTCCGACAACCGTAGGACTCCCCGGCCCTCCCAATGTATAGGGCGATAGCATGGAACAATGCGTCAAGGCGGGGGTTGGGGGTGTGGATTGCACGGGTGAGGAACTTTTCTCCCTCATGCCGTACTCCGGCTAACTGTGAGATCCACTATTTCTCAAATGTGGAATCGGAGACTGTGTGTCGACGTCGGCGTGGCTGCTCTTAGTGGTTGAACGCAATCAGGTGCGGCATATTATTGCGTCCGCAGATGAAGCCCTTGACATGCTTTTTAAGAATTGGCCGGTGACGAGCGGTAGCGCTTTCTTTATGGCAATGGAGGCCTGTGCGGGCACGGTAGAGGGCATAGTAACCGAAGGGGAAGCCCAGTCCGCATTCCTTGCGGCAGCTTTTGACGCGCGAGTCGTGGTTCGGATCGCCTAGCTCTTGACTTAAAAGGACTGCCAATTTGCTCGTCTTCGGGTCAGAACCACCTGGAGGTGGCGTCCGAGGCAGGTCAGGAAGGCCGCAATGGTAAGTGCAAAGCCCGGCCACTGCGTGGCTTGGGCGGCGTCGAAAAGAGGCGTGCCGAGGAACCTGACGAAAAGACTGCGGAGTGGAAAAGGGGGGAAACCCGTCGACCGCCCCGAGCGCGCCGGCTCAGCGCTCCAATTGGATCGACGCCTGAATCAGATCCTGATGGAAGCAATGCGTGCGTAGATCCTCTGTCAACTTGACCAGCCTTTCGCGGGCCAGCCCCGGCGGGCTCGCCTCGCGTCAGCATTCCGTCGATCAGACTCTGCTGAGCGCAAATCATCTGCCGGTCGATGATCACTTGCCGTCGCGCGAGTTCCAGGTCCTTCGGGGAATAGGTCATGAGGGACTATATCATACAGGCGGGCGAGAGTAGGATTCAATTCCGGACCGCCTCGGGACTATCGCGGCCAGGTGAGTTGTCATCACTGAACGAGCCGAGGAGAGCCCGCGCCTCTCGCCCCGTGACCGAGTAGCCCGCACGAAAAATAATATTGTCGCCTGGCGCTGCGTTCGTCGCATTTGCCTTGGATAAAGCGCAATAGAGGCGCATTATTTGCATATCGACAGCCAATGAAACGGGCGCTGCCGATCAAGGGGTGGCTCCCTTCGCCCCAATCAAGGGAGGACAAGATGTCTTCCACCTTCAATCGCTCTTCATATATGGCGGCTTACGGCGACTTCTTATTCAGGGCTTCCATCCTGGCGAGCTTCGCCGTCATCATCAGTTTAATTTTGAGAGGCTGGTTATGGTAGTAATCATCACAACCGGAACTCCGACGAAACGCGACGAGAATTGGCGGCTCCGGTCCATCCTCAAGCGCGCGGACTACGCGACGATAGATCTCGTTGCTTCAGAACATGGCGACCATCACGAAGAGGTGATGGTGATAAGGCGCATCAAGGCGGCGACGATTCCCGCGCCCGCCTACCCCTCTTCGAGACGGCGGAAGCTGCATGCCGATCCTGAGGCTTTGGCATCATGGGAAAACGAAGGGGGCGCCACGCGAGATGTGGACGCGCCTGCGGACAAGAAGAATTGATGACCCGCGAGGCAATTGAGCAAGGAATGCCGGATTGGCGATCAGGCTCGGTGGTCGAAAGCCCAGCCCCTCTTAGTCTTTGGTGATGCTGAAATTCTGCCCAGTGGTATGTTGCAAAGACCTGCAGCGATCATGCCGTCGCAGGCGTGATGTCGCATTGCTCCAGCTCGGAAAGAGGTGATCAAGCGATTTCCGGTTCACCGACTTCATTCGGAGTTCGGACGGTCCTTTTACGTCCTTTTGGCCCTGATGATTGAACCTGGAAAGAGATGATTGCGAAAAATCACCACATTGGGACGCACAGGTCTGACCGCTTTCTGCCCATCCCACAATATTCAGTTTGCCAGCCGTATCGATTAGGCGCATGGTAGGTCTTCAGTAGCTGTTTCTCAGGGCGCTACTGCGTGGAGGTCGGTTTCTGCCTTCGCCCCAAATTGAAGGAGGACAGCATGTCTTCCAATCTCAACATGTCTGTGCGGACCTCTGACCTGGCTGTATTGCAGGGCGTCCTTGACGACGCCGGATATGATTGCACAAGTAGCCTTGCAGACCCGAAATATTACAACGTTGCCGTCAGACTGCTGTTCAAGCTTTATCACGACGGAATGACCTCGCCCGCCGCCCTCTCTATCGAACTCAGCCGGCACTTCGGAAAAACACCACTGCCCTCGAAATCATCCGCCGAGTTCGAAAAAAATCGCAAGCGGATGCAGGGTATCCGTTCAGCCATTGAAGTTAGGTCGCCTACCGGCGCCTGAACAGAACGTTCTCGCAAAGCTCATTCGACGAAGCCCTTACCAACGGGATGGACGGTTGCATGCCGGAGCCGTTCGAACAGCTAGAGAGCTTCTCATCGCCCTCGGCGCAAGCGTCGGAGGCGCAGGAAGTCGTTGACTCTCCGTGCCATGAACTACCTGCAGCGAAAGTGCACACGGCGCGGGATTGCGCCGGCGGTCCAAGCCGTTCACTCAAGACCTTGCTGCTGCGCTTGCGAAACCATAATGCGCAACAGCCCGCCGGGAAGCGGCACAATAATGGGCACCGTCAGAGGAGGCTAGAATGCCAGAAGCACCAAACGAATTTGCGGCCAGTCCAAACGGAGACAAATGGTATCTCGAACATAACGAAACAGCGGACCAGCATACTGTCATCCATCGCGCCAACGATGCCTCCGGCGGCACTGTGACGAGATGGCCGATTTCGAGCTTTCTGGAGCACTTCGGCGATCATCCGCAAGGTCAGGCTCTTCGCGAGGCATTGCACGATGCTGGATCAGCTGAGCAGGAAGTACCGAGTGAACATACGCCCGTTGTGCAGAAACTGGTGACTTCTTTCCCTTGGTCCCGCAAAACGCAACACGTTGAGGATTGAGTACGCTCTCACTTACCTGAAAGGGTAGCCCCACGGGCGGTCTCAGGCTCGGCATATGCAAACGATGTCAGCTGGGTCGTCGAAAAAATTCCTGGCGCGGTCCTTGACGGACCTCCGTCCACTCGTCTGTACCCCTTCAAGCAGACTGAAGATTGCCAGACCGACATCTTGCCGGACTTGTCGTCATGCTCCAAGTCGTAGCCGTTCTTCTGGCCTTTGAACGATTTCGCGCATGCCAGCGCGTTCCACGGCAGAAATATGGACGAACGCGTCCCCGCCGCCGTTGTCAGGCTGAATGAAACCAAGGTCCTTAGTGGAATTGAACAGATCCGAACCGGCGTTGATTATATGACAACACCCCCGCGCCGGCAGGATCCCGCGTTCCGGCGGGAATAACCCTTCATCCCTCATGCGCGCCGCCATGGCGCGGTCGCGGCCAGCCACTGCAGCGTGCGGGCCTCGGGATCCGGGTTGCGGGTAATATCGGTGACCACGGCGGCACTGTGGGCGCCCTTTTCCAATACCAGCGGCGCCCGTTCGGCGGTGATCCCGCCAATCGCGACAAGCGGAATCATCCCGACGCGCTGTCGCCAGTCAGCAAGGCGTTCGACGCCTTGCGGCGCCCATTTCATCGCCTTGAGGATCGTGGGCCAGACCGGCCCGAGCGCAACATAATCCGGCTCGGCCGCCAGCGCCGTCTCCAGCTCCGATATGTCGTGGGTGGAAAGGCCGAGCTTCATGCCGGCGCGACGAATGGCATTTCTATCAGCGGCCA
>NZ_JABDWV010000033.1:0-11139 GCF_019685435.1 Rhizobium sp. NLR10b
TCATGGTCTCGACCAGGCTGAAGGTCGTCATCCTTGCTCCCAACGTTGGCGTTGACCAGAACGTCGAGAGGCGAGACTGTCGCATCTCTAACTGGCCCAACTGTCGCATTACTAAATAGCCGCTACATATAAATGTGGCGTAATATGATTTATGGAACTTTTGCCCGCGACGACAGCAATGCCCTAACAGCTTTTCAAGGGTATTGGTTTCCACGCAGAACTGAGCCGGTTAGGCGCATAATTTCCATTGAGAATTGAGCCATGTGAACCTTCCCCCCAACGCGGAGAGCGACGGGGGCAACGGAGTGATCCACATGGGACTTTTAAACATCATCCGTCGGATGGCGCTGCGCGAGAAGCAGTCGATCCGCGAGATCAGCCGGCGCACCGGGCTGTCGCGCAACACGATCGCGAAGTATTTGAGCGCTGGCACGATCGAGCCGACGTTCACGGTACCGGAACGACCGAGCAACCTTGATCCTTTTGCCGACAAACTTGCTGGCTGGCTGAAGACCGAGGCCGGAAAGTCGCGGAAGCAGCGCCGAACGCTGAAGCAGGTTCATGCTGATCTGGTGGCTCTGGGCTTTACCGGCTCCTATGGCCGGGTCGCCGCCTTCGCCCGTGAGTGGCGGACTGAGCAGCAGACGGCGGGCCGCGGCATATTCGTTCCGCTGTCTTTCCGCCCAGGCGAAGCATTCCAGTTCGATTGGAGTGAGGACGCGCCGGCGGACGCAGCACCTGGGGAAGATTCAAACGGCACTAATGAGGAGTATTGCTCCGGTACTGACAGGAGCTACTGAAGCGGTGTCCAAATTCAAGGCCTCCTTCGACAAACCGAAGGCAGACTTTCCCGCACCGTCATCGCTAGCCCAGCCTAACTGAAAACCATCGACATAAGCCGCCGGTTCGATAACGGCGCCTATTTCTTTTTGGAAGTTAACTTGGCCCTCGCGTATGACCCGCGCAGTGACTCCCGCACGGCTGATATGGGCTTTCTGCCCGCTGTCGGACTTTTCAATCAGGACGGCGTCAAACATCTGAGGCTCCCATTCCTGGATTTCCTTTTTTGCCTACGCAACTTTCTTGGCGTCGGATGTTGAGCTGGCGACTTGCGCATTGACCATGGCATGAACCGCCTGGGGAAGCGTCAGCATACCTATGGCCTGACCGTCGGCATCAACGACGGCGATCTCGCTTGTCTCGGCCAGCGTCATCGCTCTTGCCGCTTCCTCAAGCGTCGCGCTGGCCGGGACCGAAATCTTCAGCTCACGGGCCGAAGCATTCAGCGGGGTGGCGACTGTCTCGACTTTGATGACGCGCGCGCGGTTCACTTCCCGGACGAAGCTGGCGATGTAATCGTCGGCCGGGTTCATCACGATGTCCTGCCCGGTGCCCTGCTGCACGACTTCCCCATCCCGCAATATCGCGATCCGGTCCCCCAGCCTCAGCGCCTCGTCCAGATCATGGGTGATGAAGACGATCGTCTTCTTGATCTCCTTCTGTAGATCGAGGAGCACGGTCTGCATGTCGACGCGAATGAGCGGGTCCAGCGCGGAAAACGCCTCGTCCATCAGCAGGATCGGCGCATCGTTCGCCAGCGCACGGGCAAGACCGACGCGCTGTTGCATACCGCCAGACAACTGATTGGGATATTTGCTCTCAAAACCCTTTAGCCCGACCCGCTCGATCCACCGCATGGCGCAGTCGACCTGCCGGTTCCGTGGCGCCCCTTGTATCTCCAGGCCATAGAGGGCGTTTTCGAGAACGGTGCGGTGCGGAAGGAGTGCAAACTTCTGGAACACCATTGCCGTCTGATGCCGGCGGAACTCGCGCAACTGCACGGCATCCATCTTGACCACATCCTCGTCACCGATGACGACTTCACCTGACGTCGGATCGATAAGGCGATTGATGTGGCGAATGAGCGTGGACTTTCCAGATCCCGAAAGTCCCATGATCACCTGAATGCCACCGGCAGGCATGGAGATGTTGATGTCTTTCAGACCAAGGACATGGCCATGTTTTGCGTTCAGTTCCGTCTTCGTAATACCCTGCTCAATGAGCTTTACGCAATCCGCACCATTTGGACCGAAGATTTTGTAGAGTTTTTTGATTTCGATGCCGAAGCCGCCAATTTTCTTGTTACCCATGGACCACCTCCCGGTGCTTTTGAAGGCGTGCGCCGAAGGCCTGGCTGACGCGGTCGAAGATAATCGCGATGCCGACGATGGCGAGGCCGTTGAAGATGCCGAGCGTGAAATACTGGTTGGAGATCGCCTTCAGAACCGGCTGGCCGAGTCCCTGAACACCGATCATCGAGGCGATGACCACCATGGCGAGCGCCATCATGATCGTCTGGTTGATACCAGCCATGATGGTCGGCAGCGCCAGCGGCATCTGCACGTTCTTCAGCTTCTGCCAACTCGAAGAGCCGAAGGCGTCGGCCGCTTCCAGCACGTCCTTGTCGACGAGACGGATGCCGAGATTGGTGAGGCGGATCATCGGCGGAATGGCGTAGATGACGACGGCAATCAGGCCCGGCACCTTACCGATGCCGAGCAGCATGACGACCGGGATCAGATAGACGAAGCTCGGCATGGTCTGCATGACGTCGAGGATCGGGTTGATGGCATTCTGCACGCGGTCCGACCGGGACATGGCAATGCCGATGGGAATACCGACGACGATCGACAGTACGGTGCAGACGAAGATCATCGAGACCGTCTTCATCGTGTCGTCCCACATTTCGAAATAGCCGATGAGCAGGAGCGTCACGACCGTGCCGGCGACGATCTTCCAGTTGCGGCTGGCGAACCACGCGACGGCTGCGATCAAAAGCAGGATGATCGGCCAGGGCGTCTTCGTCATGAAGCGTTCCGACCAGATCAAAAAGTGCCGTAGCGGCTCGAACATTGCTTCAAGTCCGTCGCCATAGGCCCGCGTGAACCCCCGGAACCCTTCGTCGATTGCCTTCTTGAGATCGCGCAGAGACGCGTCATCCATGTGCGGAAAGCTGAACAGCCAATCCAAAATCTATCCTCCTCGATAACAGCTAGCGCATTCTGGACGCGCTGTTCGTTGCCGGCGCGATAGGCGCCAGCAACGTCTTGAATGAGATCAAAGCGCCGCCTTGATCTTCTCGGCTGCCTCAGGCGAGACCCATTCCTTCCACATGGCCTCGTTTTCTTCGAGGAAGTGCTTTGCGCCGTCGTCGCCGCTTGCCTGGTTGTCGGTCATCCAGGCCATCAGCTTGTTGACCGTGTCGTTCGACCAGGCGCGCTTGTTGAGGTAGCCCATGACGTCTGCGCCGGCACGCTCGGAGAACGCTTTAGTCACGAGCGTCTGGACCGTATCCTTCGGCCATTCATTCTTTTTCGGGTCGGGGCAATCCGC
The DNA here is from genome assembly GCF_019685435.1 of Rhizobium sp. NLR10b. Lineage (NCBI taxonomy): Bacteria > Pseudomonadati > Pseudomonadota > Alphaproteobacteria > Hyphomicrobiales > Rhizobiaceae > Rhizobium > Rhizobium sp. NLR10b. The sequence goes on from NZ_JABDWV010000033.1 coordinate 3,394, forward strand.
GACGGTGTTGCAGCGCTTCCATTCGGCTGCGTCGTGCGGCACGCCATAGTCGAGCTTGACCATGTCGTACTTGCCGAGAAGCGCCGTCGGAGCCCAGTAATAGCCGACCCAGCCTTCCTTGCGCTCATAAGCCTTGGCGATCGAGCCGTCGAGGCCGGCGGCCGAACCCGTATCGACGAGCGTGAAGTTTGCCGCTTCGCCGCCATAGGCCTTGTAGAGCTGCGCGGTCACGACCGTACCACCCCAGCCCTGCGGGCCGTTGTGAATGGCCCCCTTCGATTTGTCTTCGGGGTCCGGGAACAGCTCCGGATGCTTGAGGACATTATCGATCGTCTTGATGTCCGGATGAGCGTCAGCAAGGTATTTCGGCATCCACCAGCCCTGCACCGCACCGTCGGTGAGGACGGTCGATGCAACGACGAGCTTTCCGTTTGCAACGCCGGCGTTCACGACATCGGGAAGAAGATCGACCCATCCTTCGGGTGCGATGTCGGGCTGCCCCTTCTCGGTCATCGACGTGATCGTGGGGACCGTGTCGCCCTGTATGATTTCTGCGTTACAGCCGTAACCTTCATTCAAAATGAACTTGTCCAGACTGGCGAGCACTTCCGCGCTCTGCCAATTCATGCTGGCGATGGTGACGTCGCCGCAATCCGCAGCCTGCGCCGGATTGCCAAAGGTCAGCATCGCTGCTGCAAGGCATGTCGAGGCGAAAAGTTCTTTCATGGCACTTCCTCCCTATGCGCGATGTTGAAATTCCAAGCCCGTCGACGCCATCGCATGTCCCGGCGGGCCGCGAGCGGCTTCGGTATCCTCCTCAGAACCCGAAGCCGCTATTTCCTGCTAGCTCGGCAGATACTCCTCGCTCCAGGTTTCGCTGATTGCACCGGAGGCAATCAGCCGATCGATCTCGGCTTCGGTGTAGTTCAGGGTCCGCAGCACGGCGCGCGTGGACGCTCCGTACTTCTCGGCCGGCGCGACAGCAGTGACCTTGCCGACAGCCGGACGGATGGCGAAGGGATCGAGCTGCGTGACCGAGTGCCCGCTCGGATGATCCGGGAAGATCGAGAAGGAATAGCTGCCCCGGTCGATGCCCGGCGTGCCGTCGGCAATGCGGGCACTGCGGCTGCGGATCGTTTCGATGTTCTCGCAGAGCGATACGCCGAGATCGGCTTCCCGCAGGCGCTGCTGCCAGGTTTCCGCCGGCGCGGTCAGGAAAGCCCCTGCGAGATAGGCCTCGCGATCGGACGCGGCCATCTCAACAATCCCCCTCAGACCTTCAACCTTGTCAAAGCGCGGAAGATCGGCTTCCGAGGCGCACAAAAGAAGGTGATCGCCGCCTGCCGTTTCGTAGAGCCGCGACAGGGCATGATAACCCTTGGTGTCGCGACCGGACGGCTCGTCGAAGGGGCCGCGCCCGGCATAGTCGTAGCAGAACGGTATCTGCGCGAGGCCGGTCAGTGCCGACAGCGAGGTGCGTGGGCGACCGATGACCCCGTTTCTGGATTTTTGGTAGAGAGCGGCGGCAATGCCGAGCGCCGCGCCAAAGCCGCACATGACGTCGATGGTGCCGACATGGGCATGTTCCTCCGGCGTATCCATCGAGCCGCCGAAGCGCAGCATGATGCCGGTTGCCGATTGCACGAGGTCGTCATAGCCGAGATAGTCGGTGCGCGGGCCGGTGCGCACGCCGCCAAAGCAATCGAGCTGGCAGAAGATCGCCTTCGGATTGAGCGCCTTCAGGCTTTCGGCATCGAGCCCCATCGCCTTGACCTGGCGATCGGTCGCGTTCCAGACCACGACATCGACGGAGCGCACCAGTTCCTCGAAGACGACACGGCCATCGGGCGAACCGATGTTCAGCAGCACGGACTGTTTGCCCCGCATGTGTGACATGCCGAATATCACGGTATTCCAGCAGTCATAGAGCGGCTTGGCCGGATCAATCTTGATCACCTCCGCACCGAAGCGGGCGAGATAGGCGACCGAGTGCGGACCGGCGATCACATTGCACAGATCGAGAACTTTGACACCGTCCAGCCACCCTCCGGGCGCGTCCTTTGCGGGAACCGGCAAAGAAGGACGCGCCATGCCGCCGAGCAGTGCAAGCGCCTCCTTGGCGGTCCCCCAGCGCCGAGGCCGTGGCGAAAGCATGGCTTCGGCGCTCTCTTGCAGCCAGGCCATCGGCCCCGGCTGGGTCATGCGGCCCAGGATCGGATCCTCTACCTCGATCATGAGACCAGCAGCCCTGGCATGATCGTCGGCGATCCATTCCTCTAGCCAGCGCTGCGGCGCACCCGGAAACAGCCCTTCCCCGAAGACATGTTCCCATTCGGCCGCCGTCTTGGTCAGGAAGACTTCCTTCATGCGAGCCGCAATCTTGTCAGCCCAGAATTTCGGGAGCGGATAGACGCCCAGCGAAACGTCCGATGACCATTGCGAGACCGGCAGATAGGTGTCTTCCTCCTCGCGCAGCCCCTCGGCCACCAGCTCATCGTAGATGCCCAGAGCTTGCAGGCAGCGCTTCGCATGGTTCTTGTGGCTGGGGCAGACGACGTAGAACATCCGCCCGTCGGCACACATATAGCTGCGATAGAAGGGATCGAGGAACTCCTGGAGGTCGCCATAGGACATGTCCATCGGCAGGCCTTCATTGCGCCGGCGTGCGATCTCCCGCTCGCGTTGGGTCTGGTAGCGCGGCGGATAATCGTCGATTAGGATGGAATTGTAGGAGAGGCCCTCCATGACGGCGCTTGCCAGCGGCACTTCGATATGATCGCCGTGCCCGGTGCGCTCGCGCGCCTGAAGCGCCAGCACTGTCGCGGACGCAGCAAGCATCGTGCCGTAGGCGGACGAGAGCGGCAGCGGCGAGAAAGACGGGTTGATGCCCATCAGGACGCGATTGAGACCCATATCCGTGAAGACACCGGAGGAGGCCGCGATTACCGTCTCAAAGGCCCGCCAGTCCCGGCGAAGCTCGTCGTCGGAGGCGAAGCCGGGGATCGACAGGGTGATCAGCTCCGGCCGTGCCTTGCGGAGCGCCGCAAAATCGATCCCGAGCCGGGCAAGCACGCCAGGGCGGAAATTCTCAACAACAATGTCGGCCTCGGCCACCAGCGTTTTTGCCTCACCCAACCCCTGCTCCGTTTTGAGATCGAGGGTGACGATCAGCTTGTTGCGGTTGAGGATGGCGTTGGCGGGGTTGTCCCAGAGAGGACCGCCGGGCGGATCGACATGCACGACGGTCGCGCCGAGATCGCCTAGGATCATGGCCACGGCCGGGCCAGCAATATATTGCCCGAAATCAACCACCCGAACGCCGGAAAGTGGAAGCGCGGAACGTGCGATCGATGTCATTGCTCTTATCTCCCCAAGACTTTTCTATGCGCGCGCATCGGCGACGATCCAGCCGGCCGCCTTTTCGGCGATCATCAGCGTCGGTGCGTTGGTGTTGCCGCTGGTGATCTTTGGCATGACGCCTGCGTCGACGACGCGCAGGCCCTCGATGCCGCGCACCCTGAGACGGCTGTCCACCACTGTCATCGGATCGTCGTCGCGGCCCATCTTCGTCGTCCCGACCGGATGAAAGATGGTGTTGGCGATATCGCCCGCCAGCCGCGCCAGTTCGTCGTCGCTCTGGAACTGCAAGCCGGGCTTCCATTCCTCAGGCTGGTATTTTGCAAGCGCCGGCTGCGACACGATCTTGCGCACTTGCCGCAGGCTCTCGGCGGCAATTCTGCGATCCTCTTCCGTGCTCAGATAATTCGGCGCAATCGCCGGGGCATCCGACGCCTTGCCGGAACGAATGCGCACGTTTCCGACGCTGGTCGGGTTGAGATTGCACACACTCGCGGTGAAGGCGGGTAAGCTGTGCAACGGCTCGCCGAAGGCGTCGAGGCTGAGAGGCTGGACGTGATATTCGAGATTGGCAAAGGCCTGTCTGTCGTCCGAGCGGGTGAAAGCGCCGAGCTGCGAGGGCGACATGCTCATCGGGCCGCTGCGTTTCAGAACATATTCGAGCCCGATCATCGCCTTGCCGAACAGGCTGTTGGCGAGCGTGTTCAGCGTCTTCGCATTGCCGACCTTGAAGACGGCGCGGATCTGCAGATGGTCCTGGAGATTTTCCCCGACGCCCGGCAGGTCATGCACAACCTCGATGCCATGGCGCTTCAGCAGTCCGGCGGGGCCGATACCCGACAGTTGCAGGATTTGCGGCGAGCCGATTGCGCCGGCGGACAGGATGACCTCCCTGCGGGCACGGACCTCCGCGCTCTGCCGTTGGCGTTGGACCACGACGCCAGCGCAACGCCTGCGGCCGAAACCGTCGGTTTCCAGGATCAGCCGTTCGACATGAGATTGCGTCCAGACCGCCAGGTTTGGGCGGTTCTTCGCGGGACGCAAAAAAGCCTTCGACGTGTTCCAGCGCCAGCCGGAGCGCTGGTTGACCTCGAAATAGCCGACGCCTTCGTTGTCGCCGCTGTTGAAATCGTCCGAGCGCGGAATGCCGGCCTCGACGGCGGCCTCGGCGAAGGATTCGAGGATGTCCCATTTGAGACGCTGCTTCTCAATCCGCCATTCGCCACCGTGGCCGTGCATGTCGGAGAAACGGCTGTTGCCGCCAGTCTTCGGGTCCGCGCCGTTGTCCAGCCGGTAATGATCCTCATGCGCCTTGAAATCAGGCAGGCAGTTTTGCCAGGACCAGGCGTCATCGCCGGTCGCAGTCGCCCAGCCGTCAAAGTCGCGCGCCTGGCCGCGCATATAGATCATGCCGTTGATCGAGGAGCAGCCGCCGAGCGTCTTGCCGCGCGGGTAGCGCAGCGAGCGCCCGTTCAGCCCGGCATCCGGCTCGGTCTTGTACAGCCAGTCGGTGCGCGGATTGCCGATGCAATAGAGATAGCCGACGGGGATATGGATCCAGGGATAGTCGTCCTTGCGACCGGCTTCCAGCAACAGGACACGCATCGCTGGATCGCGGCTGAGGCGATTGGCTAGCAGGCAGCCCGCGGAGCCTCCGCCGATGATGATATAGTCAAAAATGTCGTTGGCGAGATGCGATGCACGGCGGGTCATGGGCTCGCCCGCCTGCTGCGATGAAGCACCGCACAATCATAAGATTCGACGATTTGCCGTGGCACTTTAGCCTCCTCCTCACCTCTATTTTCAGGAATAGCGGAGGAGCGGCGCGGAAATCCAATGACAAATAGCACAACGCATTATAAATAAAATTAATATGATTCAGTCGATTGACCTCAGAACCTTGAAGGCATTCGCCACAGTCGCGCGCGAGGGCAACGTCACGCGCGCCGCGGAGCGATTGCACATCACCCAGCCTGCCGTTACCCTGCAATTGAAGCGCCTTGCCGCCGATACCGGGCTCACCTTGTTCCGGCGGACCTCCACTGGTCTGGAGCTGACGCAGGAGGGGGCTCTCCTTGCTGCCAAGGCCGAGCAGGTCTTGGCAGCACTCACGGATTTTGGGCAGACGGCCGGGCATTTGGCAACACGCGTGCGGGGGAAACTCCGGATCGGCACCATCATCGACCCGGAGTTCACACGCTTGGGTGCGTTTCTGAAGGCGTTGATCGAAAGTGGGCCAGGCATCGAGACGACGCTGCGTCATGGCATGAGCGGCGATGTGCCCGAAGGGCTTCGGCGAAATGAACTCGATGCCGGATTCTTCCTAGGAGACCCAAGGGACTACGATCCTGCAGCCGAGCTTTCTGACGAAAGTGCAACCAAACTGTTTTATGGCAGCGAACTGGCACAACTGACCTATCGCGTCGTTGCCCCGCCGTCACTTGCAAGCTTCGTCCGCGGTGCGGATTGGGTACAGTTGGCATCACTGCCATGGATCGGCACACCGCCCGCCTCGGTGCATAACCGGCTGCTGGCGCGCCTGTTCACCGATCTTGGCCTGCGCCAGAACATCGTCTCCCAGGTTGATCAGGAAGCGTCGATGGTCGCCATGGTCCGCACGGGCGTTGGCTTGAGCCTCTGCCGCGAGTCGATCGCTCTCCACGAACAACAGGCCCACGGGCTCTTCATCGCCGATGCGGTGAAAATTTCGACGACATTGAGTTTCATATGCATGGAAGCTCGTAGGGGTGATCCCACCGTTGTGGCCGCATTTGATGCAATCAGACGTGTTTGGGGTTGAGCAGATCAAATTCTGCTGAGCATTCTCGCACACGGGCTTGGAGTGAACCCATCGGACCACGGGACACGGAAAAACTGATACGCTCCGTGGGCATCATTGGGAGAAGGCTCATAAAGTCCCGAGGAGCATATCGACGGCACCTCGACACCGTTCAAGCCGCAGCAGGAGCCCCCGCCGGCCACCATCCTGCTCGATCTCGTAGACGCCAAGCACCGGTGTTTCGGTGAAGCGGGCGCCCTTACGGCTGGCCGCCGTCAGCCGCGCCGTAGACTTAGTCCCGTGGCGTAGCTCGCCTGCGGGTCTGGGAGCTGTACGTAGATGATGCGAGTTCCGCGGGCTGACGGGACGACCCATCGGGGTCTCTTCGCCGTACTTCCCCAGCTTCTCCATCGTCGCTCCGCCGCTGACTTGGCGCGTCGTCGAGATCGGACCAGGCGCGGCGCCGTTAACGCGAACATCCTTCGGACCAAGCTGCTTTGCCATCAATTTGGTGAAGTTCATCATTGCCGCCTTGGTCATCGCGTAGTCGACGAGGTATTTCGACGGGTCGAAGGCGCGCGCGATGCGGTAAAGAAGGAGGCCTGCGAGAGCCGGAAGCGGCTGCCACGAGATCGTGGCTAGCCATACCACCCATCGGAACTCGAAAAGCTACCTCGAGAGAGGAGCCGACGGAACCATCATAGGTGACCAATTTCGACCCATATCCAGCCTCTCAACCTCGCTGTCAGGCTTCCTGTGGATGGGGTTGCGCAGGACGCAGCCGATCGATCTCGACTTCGACCACGTCTCCCGGCTTCATCCAAAGTGGCGGATTGCGCTTGGTGCGGACGCCGCCCGGTGTACCACTGACAATGACGTCGCCGGCATCGAGGCGCGTAAAGGCTGAGCAATATTCGATCTGGCGGGCGATATCGGAGATCATTCCCAGGGAGTCGCCTTAGCCACGCGCTTGATCGCGGCAGACGATCGACGTGCCGGCCGGCTCGTCGAACTGCTTGAAACCGATCCACGCGCTGCTCATCGGCAATTGCGGCTCAAAGCCGCTGATCGGATTTTGCGAGGAATTGAACCGGAAACCGCTCGCCGGGAATAACTAGTATTTGGCGATCGGTGATTTTTCGGTTCATCGGCGCACAGCAGCTTCCAGTCGATACAGTATGCGACCTTCTTCGCTCAGAACGTGAACACACCGGCAACAAGCTGGACGCTGGCCGGGAAAGCTCTCGCCGTGCCAGAACCGTTGACCCCGCTATTTCAGTGTTATTGGTGTAAATGATATTTATGGAACTTCTGATGAAGGGTCGGGCGGATAGCGAGCCACGTCGCCCAGAAATGCTGATTCTCTAGACGACATACGTTTTAGGGAGTCCGGGGGCGTGCCCGCGCTGCTGGAGACCTTTCCCGCAGGAACCGAACGGCATGCAGAAAATGGGGACATGCCGCGGCGGAGCGGACTTATATCTCAGTGGGCCATGAATATCGGCATCCTGCTTTCTTCGATCATGCCGCGCGTCACGCCGCCAAAGATCGTCTGCTGCCAGCGGGGATGGTTATAGGCACCCATGACGATCAGGTCGGCGGACACGTCG
>NZ_JABDWV010000034.1:0-10343 GCF_019685435.1 Rhizobium sp. NLR10b
TGCCACTGGCCGCCGATAACCGGATACAAAGTCAAATATGACCTCAGGCCGATAGGGCCTCTGGGCAGCAAGGGCAGACGGGAATTGGCTATGCTTGATGTAAATCAATTGTTAAAGGCGGTCAGCGACGACAACCCATGCGGCGATGCTCTCGATTACGATTTGAGTTTTCTCGAACTTGAGGTGGCCGCGCAGGGCAGGCCCGCTCAGCGGATGGGAGATTCCGTTCTCGCCGAGGAGGCTCCCGACTGGCACCAAGTGTGGCGGTTGGGTCTCGACCTCGCCGTCCGCATAAAGGATTTGCGCGTCGGCGTTATGCTGGCGCGCTCCGCTCTCGGCCAATGTGGATACCCTGGTCTCCGCCAAGGAATTGAGTTGCTCGCTGGCTATGTGGAATTATATTGGTCGGAGCTGCATCCGCGGCCAGACACAGAGGATTGCGGCGACGAGACCGTGCGCCTCAATGCACTGGCGAATCTGTGCGATCCCTCCAGGCTTCTTGCTGAAATTTGTCAAGTTCCCGTCACCGCATCCAGACAGTTTGGCATCTTTACTCTTAATGATTGGATGGAGGCTCAACGATCTCGGCCGAGCGAGATTAATACAGGGCTCATCGAGATGGCTTTCGGCGATACCGATCCAGCCCATCTCTGCCAATTGAATGAGGAACTCGAGGCCAGTCTGGCGGCTGCTTTGCGCTTGGATGCCAGTGTAAAAAAGCACGTCAATATCATTGATGCTGTCCGCTTTGAGCCGCTCATCTCGGTGCTCCGCCAAGGAAAGGATGTGGTGAGCAGATACTGGAAATCGCCGCAATCGGCCATCATGCAGCCGCCGATACTCAACGACCAGATAAGACATTCGGAAGAGATTCGCGACCGCAAGGATGTTATCAGGATCCTCGACTGGATCTGCCGCTGGTATCACATGAATGAACCAGCCAGCCCCGTGCCAGCTTTGCTTGAGCGGGCAAAGCGACTTGTATCCAAGGACTTCATGGCTTTGCTGGTAGATCTGGCCCCGGAGGGAGCTGCTCAATACCGCTCAATTGTTGGTGTGGCAGCTGAATCTGGTGCATGACATCTTCTTCGAAGCGCAGCCAACATTAGGAGAAATAAAACCATGGCAAAGGCGAGCAGCCAAAAGTTCATCAATCGGAATCGCCCCCCCCGAGTTCAGATCGAATACGATCTAGAGACTTATGGCTCGAGAAAAAAGGTAGAGCTTCCATTCGTTGTAGGCGTCATGTCTGACCTCGCCGGCAATCCCGCGGAACCGCTGCCGCCTGTCGCGGAGCGCAAGATTGTGGAGATCGACATCGACAATTTTGATGACCGGCTCAGATCCCTAAAGCCCAGGGTGGCTATGCGTGTACCCAACCGTCTCACTGACGAAGGCCAGCTCGCTGTCGACTTGACCTTCGAATCAATGAACGATTTCTCACCGGCAGCGGTTGCACGTAAGGTTGGAAGTCTCAGAGCGCTGTTGGAGGCCAGGATGAAGCTTTCTAACTTGTTAGCGTACATGGATGGCAAGGTCGGAGCAGAAGAGTTGATAGTCCACGTCCTCAATAATTCCGCACTGCTCAGTGCCATCAGTGCACCTTCTGAGACCGAGGATCCCAATGAATCCCAGGAGGAACTGCCGCCCGCATTTCCAGAGATGAAGGAGCCGTGACCATGACGTTGACAACTCAAGTGCGTACGGAGATGCATCCCGCGGTCGTCGATCTCAACGATCTCGTCATTGCACTGCAGCGCGAATTTAAGCCTCGTTCAGATCAGAGCCGCAAGGCTGTGAAGAATGCTATCAGGACATTAGCTCACCAGGCACTTCGACACACACCGCTGATCTGTGATGACGCCGTCAAGACAATCCAATCGATTATAGCGTCGATTGATGAGAAACTATCACAACAAGTCAACGAGATACTCCATCACCCTGATTTTCAGGACCTCGAGTCAGCTTGGCGAGGCTTGCATCACCTCGCGCTCAACACCGAGACAGACGAGACGTTGAAAATTCGCGTTCTTTCAATCTCGAAGAAGGAGATTTCTCGAACACTACGAAAATTCAAGGGAATTGCGTGGGATCAGAGCCCGCTGTTTAAAAAGATCTATGAAGAGGAGTACGGGCAGGTTGGGGGCGAGCCGTATGGCTGCTTGATTGGCGACTACTACTTCGATCACAGTCCTCATGACATCGATATGCTCGCGGGCATAGCACAAATTGCTGCGGCAAGCCACTCGCCTTTTATCTCGGCTGCCTCGCCGCACCTTATGCAAATGGATTCGTGGCGTGAGCTTGCCAACCCACGCGACATCTCGAAGATCTTCCTGACGCCTGAGCACTCTGGTTGGCGAGCATTTCGCGAGAGTGAGGACTCACGATATGTGGCGCTGACACTACCACGTATGCTCGGGCGACTACCCTATGGCGCTAGGATTAATCCCGTCGATGAATTCTCCTTTGAAGAGGACACCGACGGGAGTGACAGCTCAAAGTATCTATGGACGAATGCGTCCTATGCTATGGGTGTCAACATCACGCGATCGTTTAAGCTCTACGGCTGGCTGTCCAGAATACGTGGTTTTGAATCCGGCGGGCTCGTTGAGGACCTGCCAGTGCATACTTTCCCTAGCGACGATGGTGGCATCGACCTCAAATGCCCCACTGAGATCGCGATCAGCGATCGGCGGGAGTCAGAACTCTCCAAAAATGGCCTTCTGCCACTGTTGCACCGGAAGAACACACAGCTGGGCGTATTCGTCGGGGCCCAGACCGTCAATAAGCCGATCAGATACGAGGATCCAGACGCCTCTGCGAATGCCGAGCTCAGCGCCAGGCTACCTTATATTTTTGCTACCTGCCGTTTCGCCCATTACCTGAAGTGCATGGTTCGGGACAAGATTGGCGCATTCAAAGAACGTTCGGAGGTCGAGGAGTGGCTGAATCAGTGGATTCAAGGCTTTGTGCACCCCTCGCCGGAGTTGGGGAGTGAAGAAAGCAAGGCGCAGCAGCCGCTCTCCTCAGCCGAGGTCAAGGTCGTGGAAACCGAAGATAATCCTGGCTATTACACCGCCATATTTTATCTGCGACCTCACTATCAACTCGAGGGCCTCACCATCTCACTGAGACTGGTATCGCGGCTGCCGTCGGCTCGGTCGGGCTGAGTCTTTAGCACTGTCACCAGCGCACAAATGACGCTGATTGGTGACCTATGTCGGCCAACGATCCGAAAACGGCAAATAGAGGAATTTCAGAATGGCATTCGATGCGGTAATGAGCTTCACGCAGGCGTCCAAAGATGGAATCTTGCCAAAGGGGGAATCCATCCTTCTAAAGGATGGCATCACACTTGGCGACCAATGGAGCTTTTCGCTCGAGAACAAGCTCAATATTGGTCCTCACACGGCGGGCGCTGGGTCCGGGAAGGCAGAGTTCGAAGTCTTTACGATTAAGAAGCAGGTGGATAACGCGTCTGCTTCCATATACGTAGCGTGTGGCCGTGGCGCCCATTTCAACAGCGTTGATCTTAAGCTATTCAAGTCGACAGGCGCCGGGCTGGCGACGGCCTCGTCGAACTTGTTCTTGCACTGGAGTTTTAACATGCTGGCGATCGAGAAGGTCGAGTGGGCTTATTCGGAGGACGCGCCAGAAGAGACGATCACGTTCCGATTCGGCGCGTGCAAGCTCATCTACTACGTGCAGGACGACAAAGGTGTCCTCAAGAAGTCTGGCGAGGGTATCTGGAATCAAATTTCCAACAGTACGGATTTCAATAAGCTCGTCGCCTGACTCGCATACCGGACGAATGTTCTGGCTGCTCGCCTCGGATTCGGCCTCGGAAGGATTCTTTTGGAGTGGAGATTGGATATGGTTATTGCCGCAAAGGGTGATTTAATTCGGCCATCGCTTCTCGACCGGCTTACGGACGACGAGCCGCGTGCCGTATTCGAACCGCCGCATTCATACAGTTTCTCGCTCAGTCAGATACGAGCACTCATCCTGCGCGACCTGTCGTGGCTACTTAACACAACTCAGTTGGCGGCAACCATTGATCTCAAGTCCTACCCCCACGTTGCAGCCAGCACTCTCAACTACGGTGTCTGCCCCCTCGGCGGACATATCATCGATGGACCCGATACAGCTGCCTTAGGACAGGAGATTGCCGCCAGCCTGCGACGTTTTGAACCGCGGCTCCTCGCGGATAGCGTCAGTGTTACAATCCTTAAGGACGCTGACAGCATTGGCTCTCTTGGCTTTAAAATCGAGGCCCACTTCTGGGCGCAGCCAGTGCCGCTGAGGATTGTGGTGCGAACCGATCTTGACCCGGAGCGTGAGATCGTCCGTATTGTTAAATTAGCTGCGGAGATCACCTGATGGATCCGAGGCTGCTCCGCTTATACAATGATGAACTTGCCTATATCCGGGAGATGGGGGCCGAGTTTGCTCGGGACTTCCCTAAGGTCGCTGGCCGACTCGGGCTCGAACCAGCCGAGAGCGCCGATCCCTATGTCGAGCGATTGCTAGAGGGGTTTGCCTTCCTGGCGGCACGGGTCCAATTGAAACTGCAATCCCGGTTCCCTGATTTCACGCAGCACCTTCTGGAAATGGTCTATCCTCATTTTCTATCGCCAATGCCTTCGACAACGATTGTTAGGTTCGAACCGGATCCATTGGCTGGGAGGTTTGAGCAGGGATATGTGGTGCCACGCGGAACGAAGCTGCTCGGCAAACTCGCTTCGGAGGCGGTCACCCATTGCGAATTCCGAACAGCTCATGAGGTTCATCTCTGGCCGATCGAGGTGAGTGCTGTAGATTACTACACGACGCCGGCGCAACTTTCAGCTCTAAGTCTCCCACTCCTGCAAGATGTGAAGGCTGCACTGCGACTTCGCCTTCGAACAACGAACGGAATTCCTCTCAACAAACTGGCGCTTCGTGCCTTGACATTCTACCTTGCTGGACCTGGTGGCATTGGCGCGGCAGTCGCCGAACAGCTTGTGGCCGATTGTCGCGGCATTGTCGCTCGGCCCGTTGACCGCCCACCCTCTGGGCAGCAGACAATCCCACTCAGCGAACTGCGGCAGCACGGCTTGGAGGCCAATTGTGCGCTTCTGCCCGCGGTTCCCCGTTCCTTTGACGGTTATCGACTGCTGCAGGAATATTTCGCGCTTGCGGAGCGGACCCTATTCATCGAGCTCAGCGGGCTTGCCGACGCTGTGAGCTTGTCGGCGACAGACACTCTCGAGATCGTGTTCGCGCTCGGCCGTGCTGAACCGCGGCTGGAACGTCACCTCGGAACAAAGAACATCGTTCTCTTCGCGACACCGGCTATCAATCTCTTCGAGCGCCAAGCAGATCGCGTGCACTTGAGTGACAATAACTACGAGCATCAGTTGGTCGTCGACCGAATGAAGCCACTTGATTTCGAAGTTCAGTCGATACTCGAGATGAATGGAGAAGGAGAGAGAAGCGAATCAGGCTCGATTCAGTTTTTTCCTTTCTACAGCATCAGCGCCCATGGACGGGAGTTGCAAAACACCAGCTATTACACAGTTCGGCGACAGCATCGCCTACTGTCGGAGCACCAGCGTCTGAACGGCGCCAGAGCGGGCTATATCGGCAGCGAGACATTTCTCTCACTGGTCGACCGGCGGGCGGCCCCTTACTCGGTGGATATCTCATGGTTGTCGGTGCGCTGCCTTTGCTCGAACAGACATCTGCCGCTGCTGCTTCCGATCGGTCAGAACGAGACAGATTTCACTCTCGAAATCGGAGCTCCGATAACTGCGACGCGGTGCCTGTCATTGCCAAGCATGCCGCGTCATTCCTCCGCAACCGGAGATGTTGCGTGGAAGCTAATCAGCCATCTGTCACTGAACTATCTTTCGATCACCAATTCCGGCAATAACAGTCACGGGGGCGCAGAGGCGCTGCGTGAGCTTTTGCGCCTTTACGTTGATCCCGAGGATGCTCTCGCCTTGCGGCAAATCGACGGTATACGAGAAATACAGTCGCGGCCGATAGATCGCCGACTACCAGGCGGGGGACATGCAGCTATCGCACGTGGCACTGAAATCAACCTCATTCTGGACGAAGCGGCTTTCGAAGGCGTTGGTATATTTCCACTTGCCTCCGTGCTCAACCAGTTCTTCGGCAGATATGTATCAATCAACAGCTTTACCGAAATGGTCGTCTCCACGGCGCAACGCGGCAAGGTGATGCGATGGCCAACAATGCTTGGCCGGCGGACAGCGCTGTGATGCAGAGCAAGCTCGATCGCCTCCTCAGTGCGGTAGCGGCCAAGCCTCATGCCTACGATTTCTTCCAGGTTATGCGGCTCATCGATGCAATTTGCTCAGATCGTCCTCGGATTGGAGAATCGAGTCAGCCGGGGCTAGACCGGGTGCGACTTGGACAGCAGCCCACGCTGGCTTTTCCGACGCGGTCTATCGCACACGTGAATGAGGCTCGGGAAAACCTCCCCGCCAGGATATCCACCTACGCCTTTGGCCTATTCGGGCCGAACGGCCCGCTACCTTTGCATCTGACGGAATTTGCCCTTTTTCGGCAGCGCAATGCAGCCGATGAAACATTTGTACGCTTCACCGATATTTTTCATCATCGACTAGCCTCACTGTTCTTTCGCGCCTGGGCGGAGAGCGAACCTTCCGTCAGCCATGACAGACCGCAAACAGATCGCTTCGCACTGCAGCTTGGCGCCCTCGCTGGCTTTGGAATGACGTCTCTTCATGAGCGCGATGCCATGCCCGATCTTGCTAAATTACACTTCATCGGACGACTCGCCTCGCTGGCCAGTAATGCCGAAGGACTGGCCGCCATTTTGGCCGGCTTTTTTAAAGCGCCCGTTGAAATCCTTGAATTTATCCCTAAATGGATTGAGTTGCCTCTAAGCGCACTCTGCCTTCTGGGTCGTGACCCGTGCACCGGGACACTTGGCAGCACAGCTACTGCGGGTGCCAGGATCAAAGTCTACCATCATCGCTTCCGCATCGTCATTGGTCCCGTCAGCTTGGCTCAGTACGAGAGGCTTCTGCCAGGGGCCTGCGATCTCGAGACTTTCACCGCAATTATTCGTAATTATCTAGGTGATGAACTGGACTGGGAGGTCACCCTCGTTCTCACCCAGAACGAGGTACCGAAAGTCCTTTTAGGACATACCGGTCGGCTCGGTTGGACCAGTTGGATGGGCGAGCGCTGCCCCCCCCGTGATGCCGCCGACCTGACCATGATGCCAGGCGAGCGCCCGCCGACCGGCGCGGTGTCTAACTTTCCGAAGTAATCCGATGGAGTGGTTTTATTTGACTTGGATGAAATTTACCAGGAAGTTGAGTTTTCTCTACGAGGCCATCCTCGAAAGGACAGCGGTAATTTCCGACCTGCTCAAGCCTTTTTGAGGTACGACGCACTCAATAGCATCTCCGCGTGATTCTTCTTAAGATGAACTGAGCTCCTACAACCACTGATATGCCAGATTCGCGCAAACCAACAGAACGAGATGCGGCGGACAGTCCCAACGCGGAAGCGGTGTCCAGACTGCGAAGGTTGAGCCTGATGGAAGTCACCCACATTCACCCAATATGAGCCGGCGCTCGCGTCTAACCCGAAATGCCGTCTTCTCCGCGAACGAAGGAGACGTTATGCCATCAGTATAAGTTAGTAACTTTTGCACCATCAACCAACGCAACCGAACGGCGGCGTCGGCTGCCCAATCACGGGTTTCATCAGCAGGCCCGACGTAACGCCTTTCAAGTTTTGTGTGCGGCTTCCGCCGTGTCTTTTCAATCAATTAAACGAGGCGCAGCAGCGCCCCACAGCACAACTCAGGGAAATTTGTCGTGGCCCAATCTAAAGTCGAAAATCTCCTGAAGCACAATCGATTTGCCGCGGTTATTTCATCCGCATTCCAACCAGAAGATGTCACTATCCGGTGGCTCAGAGGCGCCGACCGGCTGTCACAACCATTTCTGTATGAAGTCAAGCTTGCCGCCCCGACGCCAATTCAGAACTTCGCCAAGCTTCCAGGCCAAGGCCTGACGGTCGGCCTTAGGCTGAAGGACGCGGAGGTGCGCTTTTTCAACGGGATAATAACCCGGTTCGAGTATCTCGGACTGGAAGATACTGAGCACCTCAACTATGTGGCGGAGCTGCGTCCCTCGTTCTTCTTACTCGACTACCGTACTACTAGCCGGATTTTTCAGAACAAGACAAGCATCGAAATCGTCACTGCCATCCTTCAGGAGAACAACTGCAATTTCAAGAACCGCACAATCGGGCGATTCCCGCAGCGCAGCTTTTGCGTGCAATACGGCGAGTCGGATCTCAACTTTGTGAGCCGCTTGATGGAGCAGGATGGCATATACTACTATTTCGAACATGGGGAGAGCCGACATGACCTAGTTCTTGTCGACAGCCTTTCATGCCACGAGCCATGCACGCCAGAAAACGTGGAGACTCACCACAACCTTAGGCCAGCCCGAAATCTTCATCGAGATGACGTAATCTTGTCCTGGAGCGAGGTCGTTTCACTACAGCCGAACAAGATCGTTCTCAACGACTATGATCACGAGAAGCCGATGGCAGAACTCACTGCGGCCGCGCGCATTCCTTCCGTGCGAATAGGGGACATTCCACCCGCAATGAGTGCCAGTATCGGACGTTCTGGCGCCTCTGTTATGGAATCGGAGGCGCTGACTTCAGGCGTTTCCCGGACACTACAGGAGACATTCGACTATCCCGGCGATTACACAAAAAAACAGGATGGCGATTTCTACGCCTCTATCCGTGCGGAAGAACTCGCGTGTAATCACTATCGTGCACGTATTGAGACGACCGCCCGCCAGATCACTACGGGGTCTATCTTCAATGCTGCCAATCCTTTTAATAACGGCGATGTAGGGACGCGTCTAAAGGGCACTCAGCGTTTTTTGGCGATTGCAAACGATTTCAATATTTTGGGGGAGGTAGGAGCCGATCCGACACGGGGGGCCACCGAACACACCGCTGAGCGCTTCCTCTATCACAGTACGGTCGAGATCATTCCTGCGAGCACCCAGTACCGTCCGGCGCGCCACTCGCCCGTGCCGGTAATCAAGGGGCCGCAGACGGCGGTGGTCGTGGGTTCGAAGAGTGAGACAATCACCACAGACGAGCACGGCCGCATCAAGGTCCAGTTTTTCTGGGACCGCCAAGGCAACAAGGATGAAAACAGCTCCGGTTGGATTAGGGTAGCACAAAACTGGGCCGGCAAGGGCTTCGGCTGTTTACTAATTCCAAGAATAGGTCAAGAGGTCGTGGTGGAATTCCTTCATGGCAACCCTGATCGTCCCCTCGCAATCGGGGTCGTCTATAACGGCTCTAACCTGCCGCCTGAGGTCTTGCCCGCCAACAAGACCCGCTCCACTTTTCGCACCCATACCGATCGCGGCACAATCGCCGACTACAACGAACTGCGCTTCGAGGATAGACTAGGCCATGAGGAGGTTTTTCTGAAGGCGCAGAAAGACCACAACGTCCAGATCGGGAACATCTATACCATTGATGTAAAGAAGCAATACCTGCTGACGTCAGCCACAGCACCGCTGGGCAGCAGTATCGAATTGACCCCTGACAAAATTCGCCTCTCAGTAATGGGCTCAACCGGTCCGCAAGTCATCGAAATCAGCGCGGCCGGCATCACTCTCATGAACAGTCAGGGAGCCTCGGTTCGGATGTTGGGGCCCTCGGTAATGATCAACAACGAAGCGCTTGTGGTGACCTGATGCCTGGACAATCCTTCATACAGGAACGACCGCGACCTGCCCGCATGACGGACTGGTCAATTCCCGGCCCGTCCTCATCAACCAACTTACTGGTGGTTAGGGAAACCGGACACCCCGCGCCAAGCCCGCGGTCAAGCGGAAGCGGCCACCCCTTGGAGGGGTAATAGGCGTCGAATTTTGGCTCTGACGCAGATTTGGTGCAATTCTCTCATGTCGCGCCGATCAGGCGAGCTTGAAGCAGATCAAGCTTTCCGCGACCGTACATCTAGCGCTTAACCAGCTTGAGCTTGGTGATTCTGCCCTCATTTTGTCCGTTGGACCACGGTGAGACGATCGCTGCTCTGACTGCCTGTATGTCTTTCGCAACGCCATTGCCAAAGTGACCTTGCCCCGTTGAAATAATCCATTTTGAAGTAAGCTCTGGCCCATTGAGAGGACCAGAGGATGAAGCGCAATCGTTTCACAGACGAACAGATCATCGGCATATTGAAGGAGCACGAGGCAGGCACGCCGGTCTCGGAGCTTTGCCGCAAGCATGGCGTCAGCGATGCCAGC
>NZ_JABDWV010000035.1:0-8901 GCF_019685435.1 Rhizobium sp. NLR10b
GTGAGACGCCGAAAATCTGCGCCACGCCGGGGTATGACTACGATCGGGCTACGCCCTCCCTCCGTCACACCCCGGCGCGAGTCTCATCCTGATTGACGCTGAATCTCATCGAGATTGCCGCTACGCACGTGGGAGGTCGTCATGCGTCATGATCCTGCCAGTGCCGCCGTCGTCATCATGCTGCGTAGTCTGAAGATGTATGGCATGGCCCAAGCGGTCACGGACCTGATCGAGCAAGGAGCACCAGCCTTCGATGCGGCCGTGCCGATCTTGTCTCAGTTGCTGAAAGCCGAGATGGCTGAGCGCGAGGTCCGCTCGATTGCCTATCATATGAAGGCTGCGCGCTTCCCTGCCTACAAGGACATCTCCGGATACGACTTCGCCGCCAGCGAAATCAACGAGGCGACGGTGCGCCAACTGCATCGATGCGAGTTCATGGACGGAGCGCAGAACATTGTCCTCGTCGGCGGGCCGGGCACAGGCAAAACACACGTCGCGACCGCCCTCGGCGTCCAGGCTATCGAGCATCACCGCCGAAAAGTCCGCTTCTTCTCGACCATCGAGTTGGTCAATGCGCTCGAGCAGGAAAAGGCCAAGGGCAAGGCAGGACAGATCGCTGAGACGCTGGTTCGTCTCGATCTGCTGATCCTCGATGAACTCGGATACCTTCCGTTCAGCGCCTCAGGCGGAGCGCTGCTCTTCCACCTGCTGAGCAAGCTTTACGAGCGCACCAGCGTCGTCATCACCACCAACCTCAGCTTCAGCGAATGGGCCACCGTCTTTGGTGATGCCAAGATGACGACGGCTCTGCTCGACCGCCTGACACACCGTTGCCATATCTTGGAAACCGGCAACGACAGCTTCCGCTTCAAGGCCAGCTCGGCCGCAGCAGCACAGAAGAGAGGAGAAAAAGCCAATCCCTTGACCAAACCCTGATCAGAAAACCATACTTAGAGGTGGCTCACTTCTCGGTGGAAAAACCGGCTCAGTTCCGCGTGGAAACCAACACTATAATTACATCGAGACTGCGCTTGGCGCGCTATACGCCGCCGAGTTTGGCGGCAAACCGGCGATGCCCACGGCTTTAGGCCCCTCTAATTGAATCAGGAGCTAAAACATGGCCTTCAAGATCATTGTATCCCAATGCACCCAGTGCGGCGCTTGCGAATTTGAATGTCCCTCAGATGCGATCAGTTTCAAAGGCGAGGGATATGTCGTGGATTCAGAAAAATGTACCGAGTGCAAGGGTGAGTTTGACACGCTACAATGCGCTTCGGTTTGTCCGATGCCGAAGACCTGCGTCCCTGCCTGATCGCCACCGGACTAAATCGTAAAGAATGCGACGAGCCGCTAGTGGTCTCCTAAGCGAACATCAGGTCAAAAATTCACGTACCACCGATATCCAATCCAGTGAGCGATGCGCGCAACCTGAGTTTCCGGAGCTCCAAATCCGGCGCAGCGAGAAAGGGACATGCATGAGAGTGACAATCAGCAGAACTGACGTCGGCTTATCGGCCTATATTCACAAGAAAGACCTTGAGGAACCGATTATTTCGGTTGAGAACAAAAACCTGTGGGGCGGCTTTATTTTGCTGAAAAATGGATGGCGGATAGCCCTCCCCGAGCTATCGCAGAACAGGCGCCTGCCCGTTACGGTCGACGCGAGGAGGCTATCCAGTTAGCGTGCGCGCGGGTTGATAGATGAGCGTCGATGCCAAGCGCAAGCGGGCATACACCCCGAATATAGGCATCGAGTTAACGATCTCTTGAAGGCGGTCATCGGCAGGAGGCCGCCCATAAATCAGGAAGATATGACGCAACTCAACGAAACCACGCTCAAGGACCTCGTGGAGCCTCGGCACGGGCGTATCGGCAATCCAGGCGGAAGCCCTAAGCATCAGCTTGTAACAGCATTCATCCCATTGGTTCTCGGATCTCGTGATATCCGCGGCGCTCCGGAAAGGAACTGACGTGAACCCATTCGCCAAAACAGCTGCGGCTCTTCTCCTCGTGAAGGGCCCCAAGAGCAATACCCCCTCGACGCAGAGAAGATTTGTTCAGCTTTGATTCAGAAACTATCGGAAGATGCCTCCCGCAATCTGGAGGCTCGAACCTGGCAGAACGCCGTGCAGACGGTCCCTTATCAGGTAGGAAGACCGAAATTGACGCAAACGCTGAACTGCACAATGCCGCTTGGGGGGGTGCCGGACAAACTTGCGTCGATGTGCATCAGTAAAAGCCAAAGGCCCACACTGGCGAAATCCATTGGCTCCTACCTGAAACATTTGGAAAGGCGACAGCGTTCAAATGCCTCATCCTGGATCAATCCGACACGGCTGAGATCCACCTCAGTCTGACGTGCCTGGATGTAACGGAGGACCGAAATCCGGAGAAATTTATCATCGCTTCGACCCAACACTCGGCGAAGCTGAAGCTTTGGGACAAGCAAACGCAGGCCAAAATCACCGAGGTCTTCGGCTCCTTCCAGGCGACGAGCGACCAGCCCTTCTACCTCCGCACTGAATTGATTCAGATGCCCACCAAGTCAAGCTCAATGGAGGATATCCGTACCCGATTCTCTGACCGCAGGTAGTCCTGACTATTTTGATCCGCGACCATGGACTAGCGCATCTCCTCCGCCAAAAGCGCCCGGCTGCCGCGCATTGGTCCAGTTTCACCCGGAACGACTTGCGGCCCCTGTGGTCCTTCTGGCCCAACCGGGCCTGGGATGGGGTCACCTTCACCCACGCCGATTCATCCCAGACACCACAGTCCAATGTGGCAGCTTCCATTGGAGTTTCGATCTCTTAACAGGAGCTTTCCGTTTAAGCGACGGAAAGCCTTCTGGCGACTAGCGATGTGCGAAGTTTCATGGCCGGCTTTTCGATCAGCGCCCATGATAGAGCGGCTAATGCCACGGTTCCGACCGGCTCGACGATCCAGAGCCACCAGTGGCCGACCCACCCGATGGCGATCAGCGTGTGCATGACGAGCATATGGTAGAGGTAGATCCCGTAAGAGAGATCCTGCCCGCGCAACAGGTTAGGGCGCTGAAATGAGTACGCTGCCGACAGGACTAGACCGGCGAGAACAGCGATTCGGAATGCATCGACAGGCGCCGCGTTGTTGATCGAGATGAATGCAGCGGACGTTCCTGCTGCCCACCACGTTATTGCGAGATGAGTTGCCAGCCACCACAAGAGCTTGCCTTCAAAGATCTTGCTGACGCGATGCCAGTAAAGCCGAGCAAGAACTCCCATCGAAAAAATCCAAAAAGTCGGGCCTGCTGTCACCGACAGGAACGGATTGTACTTATCAGTTATGTTGAAGTGCTGCGCCATGACCCAAGACCCGAGAGCGGCGACGGCGACGACTAGGGCCCCTGCTCGTTTCCACCGCCGCCAAATTTCCAACAGCATCGGCAGGGTGAGGTAGAACGTCAGCTCCACCGTCAGCGTCCACAGCACCCCACTTGGGTCCGAGGCGCCGTAAAAGCCGCTCATCGTGTAGGGCTCGTAGGTGAAGTAGACCGCCCAGATCCGTGCAGCGGTCAGGATGTAGACAGTGAAGTAAGACAGATACTGCAAGATGCCGGTAACATTTAATCCCCCAGTCACCAGCAGGGCAAGTTCCATCACGGCGATGTTGACGAACAGTGCAGGAAAGATCCGGAGCGACCGCTTGACGAAAAAAGAGGCCGCAGACGACGATCGGATGTAAGAATCCGTTACTAGAAAGCCGCTGATTACAAAGAAGATCGCAACACCCGGCGCCGAAAACAACAGATTGAAGACCGATGTGCCGTCTAAAGAATCGCCCAGGTGAAGCCAATTCCACGCGTGGCTGAACATCACTTGGCAGGCGGCAAAGAGCCTTAACAGGTCAAAGTTGTTCCGGTGGCCGGATGAGTGTTCATTGGATGGTCCCATGAATGTCCATTGCGCCGGCAGATGCCGCGCAACCTTTTGGCTTTTATTGAGAACAGAATTCGGTGTAGCAGTGGACGGCTTTGTTGTCTGCAGCTCTGCCGTCAGATCGGTTGCCCTCGTTCGGCAACAACATCAACAATTACATGCTGATCCGGACGTGGGGGCAAGGCGCCGCGTACTGTGAAAGTGGCATTCATCATCGCATTAGCCGGCGCCGAAGCAATGCGGTCGACACGAGGAATGGTACGACTATGTAGATGCAGAGAACGCCAATATGCAGGCAGACATTGGCGATTGGTTGGCCCAGCATCATCGGGCGGATAATATCTATCGAATGTGCCAAGGGCAAGAAGGCCGCTATCTGTTGGAATGCTACGGGCAATTGGTCTACGGGAAAGACTGCGCCTGACATGAACAACATCGGCGTGATGACCAGCGTTTGATAAAATATGAAATAATCGTAGCTGGGCGCGAGGGCAGTGACGACCATTCCAAGGCTCGCAAACGCTAAGCCCGTAAGGGCGATGACCGGAAGCGCATAGAGAAGAGCCAGCCAGTGAGTGTATCCCAACATGGCGGCGACGATACCAATACCGGTGCCTGCGAGCGACGCCTTGGTTGCTGCCCACGCCATTTCCCCAACGACGATATCCCCTAGCCTAAGCTGTGTATACAACATTGCTTCCCAGGTGCGCTGGCCCTGCATTCGGCCGAAGGCCGCATAGATAGTCTCGAAGGTTGCAGCAGTCATCGCGCTTGTCGCGATCATTCCAGCCGCCAAAAATGCAGTGTACGATACACCGTCAATGCGCCCTACCATCACTCCCAATCCAGCGCCGAGCCCGAATAGATATATTATAGGGTCGGCTAGATTGCCCAGAATGGATGCCAACGCCGCTTTTTTCCAAGCCAGATAGTTTCTGCGCCAAACTGCGAGCCAGTTTAAACAGCCGGCGGGTAATGCTGCTACGCTCATCGTCTACTTCTCCATCTCGCGTCCGGTTAATCGCAAGAAGACATCCTCTAGATTTGGGGGACGCTCCAGCAATCGCAGGCCCGAATATCTACGCAGTTGCGCGCGCACCTGCTCTGGATCAGGCGTGTAGCAGAACAGGGTCTCTCCACTGATCTCCAGTCGCCGAGCATTCGGCCTGATCAAAAGACTAAGCTCCTGCGGGTCGCCACCGAAAATTTCGATCACGGGACAGCCAATCTGCTCTTCGATCAGGGCATGCGGTCGGCCTTCGGTGATCTTTCGCCCAGCTTCAAGCACGCACAGCCGGTCGCACAACCGCTCCGCCTCTTCCATGATATGGGTCGTCAGAAGAATTGTCTTGCCTTGTGCCAACAGCGATCGAAGCCGCTCCCAGATCAAGTGCCGCGCGTGTGGGTCGAGACCAGTGGTCGGCTCGTCCAGAATGAGTAGGTGTGGGTCATTAATGAGCGCGCGCGCCAGAGTGAGGCGCCGCTTCATTCCTCCAGATAGATCTGCCACACGCGTATTCGTTTTGCTCTCAAGTCTCGCAAATTCAAGCAGTGACGGGATTACCGCTTCGATTTCTCGGGTGCTCATGCGGAAGTAGCGCCCGTATACCAAGAGGTTCTCGCGAACCGTGAATTCCAGGTCGAGATTATCGAACTGAGACACGATCCCGATTTTCGCTCGTGCCAAGCGAACTTGACCCGGTTCCTGTGCTCCGAGTACAGTGATTGTGCCTGCACTTGGCGAGGTCATCCCTAGGATCATACGGGTGATCGTGCTTTTACCTGCGCCGTTCGGTCCTAAAAGACCAAAACATTCTCCTGCGGCGATAGTAAACGACAAGTCATCGACGACGACTTTATCATCATATGATTTCGAAACGCCGGCCAGGTCGATTGCAACTTGGGACAATGCGCCAGAAGGCGAATCCGCTGCCTTAGATTTCGAACGGCCCTGCCGCTCCGATAGGCTGATATGATCCTGGTGCGGATCAGCGATCGTCGTCTTCAAATTCGCTAATTGCCCGTTCATTTCTTGTCCCAAATTTTGAGCTGCGGTGGAGCGATCATCACTCGCCACTATAGGCAATTTCAGATGTTGCCCGCCCTGGCATTTTGGTAACGCCCTGCTGACCAACCGTCGGTGCGACAGCGACTGATCCTCGCGACAACCAGTCGCTATTGGATAAGGTACAAAGGGCATAGGCCTTCAAAGGAATTAAGAGAAAGATGTTCACGAGCGTGTGGAGAGCAAAGCCCAGAAACCTAAGTTCGCGGGCGCGATAGGCAACCACGCTGCATCGCACAAGAGTCATGGAGCCGATGACCATGATCGTCCACCATGGTACTGTGGCGGTCATCGCAAACTGCCCAATACCCGTCAACACCGACAGCGCAAGAAGTAAAGGGCCGCCATTTTGCCCGATTACGTCCAGCGTGAGATATCGATCAAGGCCAGGCAGTACGGGGAACGCAAGCAAAGTATCCCGAAAAGTGCTGCGTGCCCACCGTAGTTGTTGACGCAGATAAACACCTATTGTGTCAGGAACAACTGTCGCCGCGATGGCGCTCGGAACATACTCAGTTCGAAAACCTGCGCTCAGCATGAGAATCGTTAAATGGCGATCTTCACCGAAGTCACTCGGCTTGCCGCGATAAAGTTGCGTCTCGTACTGATCCAGCAGCGAGAGCATAGCAGAACGCCGGTACATCGCGCATGGGCCGCAGCAGCACATAACTGCACCGAAGCGAGCTTGCGCCGCGCGCTCCTCGTTGCAGGCAAGCCAGTACTCCATGTCAATCAAGCGAGTCAGCCAAGTGTCCCCCTGGTTACTGGCTTTCAATTGGCCCATCGCCGCACCGACCGCTGGATCGCGCATTTTGTGGGCGAGCTTGGAGACGACGTCGGGGGCGAGCGTGGTGTCTGAGTCCACGTTCAAGATGAGATCCCCAGAGGACTGGGTGATAGCGGCGATTTGCGCTTTGCGCTTTCCAACATTTTTAGCGAGAATTATGAAGCTGAATCTTTCATCGTCTGCATAGGCAGCGCGCTGAGCCACAACCG
The DNA here is from genome assembly GCF_019685435.1 of Rhizobium sp. NLR10b. Classification (NCBI taxonomy): domain Bacteria; kingdom Pseudomonadati; phylum Pseudomonadota; class Alphaproteobacteria; order Hyphomicrobiales; family Rhizobiaceae; genus Rhizobium; species Rhizobium sp. NLR10b. The sequence continues at coordinate 6,976 of NZ_JABDWV010000035.1, forward strand.
GGTCGCGATTTCTGGAACCGTCGTCTACTACATAAATACGCAATTTTCCGGCATAATCTTGCTCCGCAAGCGACGCGAGGCATTCCGAAAGAACGATTGGGTCCTCGTTGAAGGACGGCACAATGACATCAACGCTTGGCACAGAAGTGGCGTCGATATGTTTCGCAGGTGTTGTTGAGATCGTTGTCCGCCTAGCATGAAAGACCTGCGCGCTCTTATAAACAGTGGAGAGCATTGCATAAAGCGAGACGGCGGCGATGCTGGTTGTTGCGAGCAGGGTCATGGTTTCTCGTTTGTCCAGTGTTTCAGGGAAGTGAACGAATTTGGAATCCGCGGCTATGCAGTGCCGGAATAATTCGAGAGAGTGCTAAAAGCGTCTGGTCACGCAGTCCGGCAAGCGAGCATTGCTCAACCTCATCGGGCGGACACCCGTCGTGCAAAAGTACGATTGCCCCAGGCCGAGCAGCAGCAAGCACCTCATCAACGATCACATCGGTGCCCGGGCAAGACCAATCTCTAGGGTCGGCCGACCAGTGAACGGCTCCAAGTCCAGCCCTCACCGATGCTGAGAGCACGTCTTCAGTCCACGCCCCGTAAGGCGCTCGTAAGTGCCGGACCTGGGCTTGGGGACAGGCCGAGACAATAGCTTGATGCGCCTCGTCTATTTCACGTTTCACATCCTTGGGATCGCAGGTGGCGAGGTCGGGATGCGTCATGGTATGATTGGCGACATCATGACCTTCCGCCACAAGGCGTTGAATGAGTTCCGGGTGATCCTTCACGTAGGAACCGATAGCAAAAAATGTTGCCGGGACGCGGTGCTCAGCTAGAACATCAAGGATTTGCGGCGTGCAGAATGGATTGGGACCATCATCGAACGTCAAGTAAACGCAGCGATCTTCCGGTCCGTTTGTGTGATTGACCGGTACTTCGCTCATATAGGCAGGCCGCTTCATAGTTCCGACCCGTTTCGTTCAATCAACGAGCCCGCAGGCCACTCAGTCATCGGACGGTCGACGGGAACTACCAATACGAGGACATCTTCAGTGCGCGTGGCTGGCAGGTCGGAATGCGCGTCTGGAAGCGTGGAGCGCACACGAAGCCCGGTCATCATATTGGCGGTTCCGTCTCGGCAGTATCTTTCCATGTGATTCCGCATGGCGTGGCGAACTGTTCCAAAAGCAAATGGAACGCTCAACTCGCGCAGAACCGGAAACATGGCGCGCACCGAGTGAGCGATGCCTAATCCTTCTAGATCCGGTCGCACTCCGTACAGGCCTAGCTCGGCCACAAGCAAATCAGTCGTACCGACCCTTACGAAGCGGCGTAACAAGCCCATGTGGCTAGCGACACCGCGCGAGTCATATGCGATTGCGCGGCGTTCGGGCCTCGCACCACCCCAGCTTCGGCCAGTCTCGAACGGCTTGGCATTGAAAGCTCCCGTCGGCCCATAGGTCTTGCAAAAAAAATCAGCGAGCTCCGCGTGGTCTGAAGCTTCCAGCTCATTTTCCCAGCATATTTTCCATCGCACTTCAGAAGACATGCAAAAGCTCCACGTTGTTCCTTCACCCAGCCACGATCAAAGCCGCGCGAGATTGTTGCGCATGACTATTGGATTGCCGGTTAGACAATCGAGCGGTTAGGAGAAGTAAAGAATTGAAATCGGGCCCTTGCCCGGCATTTCGATTTTTCGTTCCCGGCCTTGATATTGATCAAGTTCCGGCTTTTCTATAAGTGATCCGAAAGATTGGTAAAATTGATTGTTTGGATGGCAATCATCTATGGAATGGATATACACTCATGCGTTTTAAAGGCCTTGATCTCAACCTTCTTGTAGCGCTGGACGCTCTAATGACCGAGCGCAAGCTCACAGCAGCGGCACGCAGCATCAACCTCAGCCAACCCGCCATGAGCGCTGCCATCTCC
>NZ_JABDWV010000036.1:0-8626 GCF_019685435.1 Rhizobium sp. NLR10b
GATCCGATGTGCGGACATCTGTTCGTGTTCCGGGGGCGCGGTGGAGGTCTGATCAAGGTGATCTGGCATGACGGACAAGGAGCCTGTCTGTTCACGAAGAAGCTGGAGCGCGGCCGCTTCATCTGGCCGTCAGCCGCTGACGGCACGGTGGTGATCACACCGGCCCAGCTCGGTTATCTGCTCGAAGGCATAGACTGGCGGATGCCGCAAAAGACCTGGCGGCCAACATCGGCAGGATGAGCAAAAGAACTGGAATGGCGGACTCGAATATGATTCCATCCTGCCATGAGCGACGCGACTGATGAGCTTCCGGACGACCTTGCCAGTGCGCTTGCACTGCTGGCCGAGGAGCGTGCCCGGCGTATCACTGCCGAGGCAGAAGCTGCGATCGCCAAGGCGCAAGCCGCCAGCGCAAAGGCGCTCGTGTCGCATTCCGAAGCGCTGATCGCGCGGTTGAAGCTGGAGATCGAGAAGGTTCGCCGCGAACTTTACGGCAGCCGGTCAGAACGCAAGGCGCGACTCCTCGAACAGATGGAACTGCAGCTCGAGGAGCTGGAAGCTGACGCTGGCGAAGACGAACTGGCGGCAGAGGTTGCGGCCAAAGCCTCGACGGTCAGGGCTTTCGAGCGCAAGCGTCCATCACGGAAACCATTCCCTGAACATCTGCCGCGCGAGCGTGTCGTTATCGCGGCCCGGGCGAGCTGCCCTTGTTGCGGTTCGGGCAAGCTGTCGAAGCTGGGCGAAGACATCACCGAGACCCTGGAGGTCATCCCGCGTCAGTGGAAGGTGATCCAAACGGTGCGGGAGAAGTTCACCTGCCGCGAATGCGAGAAGATCACCCAGCCACCAGCTCCTTTCCATGTGACGCCGCGGGGCTTTGCCGGGCCCAGCCTTCTGGCGATGATACTGTTTGAGAAGTTCGCGCAGCATCAACCGCTGAACCGCCAGAGCGAGCGCTATGGCCGTGAGGGTATCGACCTCAGCCTGTCGACGCTGGCAGATCAGGTCGGCGCTTGCGCCGCGGCGCTGAAGCCACTCCATGCGTTGATCGAAGCGCATGTCCTGGCTGCCGAGCGGCTGCATGGTGACGACACCACAGTGCCGATCCTGGCGAAGGGAAAGACCGATACGGGTCGCATCTGGACCTATGTCCGAGATGACCGGCCGTTCGGCGGGCAATCGCCGCCGGCGGCTCTCTACTATGCTTCGCGAGATCGACGACAAGAGCATCCCGAGCGCCACTTGAAGACCTTCACCGGCATTCTGCAGGCTGATGCCTATGGCGGCTACAATCCGCTGTTCAAGGTAGACCGCGATCCGGGGCCGCTGACGCAGGCGCTCTGCTGGTCGCACGCGAGGCGCAAGTTCTTCGTGCTGGCCGACATCGCCACGAATGCCAAACGCGGCAGCCGCGCCGCGCCGATCTCGCCTATGGCGCTGGAAGCCGTCAAACGGATCGATGCGCTGTTCGACATCGAGCGTGAGATCAACGGACTTGCCGCCGACCAACGCCTGGAGCACCGTCGCAAGGGCAGCCTGCCGCTTGTCGGCGAACTGCACCGCTGGCTTCAAACCGAGCGGGCAAAACTGTCGCGCAGTTCTCCCGTCGCCGAGCCGATCGACTACATGCTGAAGCGCTGGAACGGCTTCGAGTCTTTCCTCGACGACGGCCGGATTTGTCTCACGAACAATGCCGCCGAGCGAGCGCTCAGGGGTTTTGCACTTGGAAGGAAGTCGTGGCTCTTCGCCGGATCGGATCGCGGCGCTGATCGTGCCGCCTTCATGGCCACGCTGATCATGAGTGCCAAGCTAAACGACATCGATCCGCAGGCCTGGCTTGCTGACGTCCTGGCCCGCATCGCCGACACGCCAATCAGTAAGCTGGAGCAATTGCTTCCGTGGAATTGGCAGCCGCACGGACTGAACGCTCAAGCAGCCTAACCTGCGGCCTTCACCGGATGCTTACGCCTTAGCAGGATTACGTCCCGTTTCATGGCTGCATGGCGAGGGGCCACGCGGTCACATCCTTTTGGTAGCGGTGCGTCTTCCGTCGAGGAAGGTTAACAGTGCTGTCGTCAACATACTGGCGTTGGCGACAGGCTTCGGTGATCTGCTCGGCCGGAAATGAGTAACCGCCATTACTTCAACAATCATTTACGTTGAACGAGCCTGGTGATCTCGCTGATAACGTTATGTCGCGCATGATGCCAGTCTGCCGCCTTGCTTGCGGCGCAAGTCTAGTCAACCGGCTGAAAGCAATAGGCGTTCGTAAGGGGCGATCGCAAGGGAAAACAGACGCTCAATGCAAAAAAGCGCCTAGGTCCATGGCGGTACTATCCGTAGACCGGGCAACCGGCGCGGGCTGGCGTCAAATCCCTTTAGGCCTGTCGTTTGGGTCAAACTGAATGATCGTGATCCAATTGGCAGTGAGTGCCGGTCGGCTCTCGTTCTCGATCTCGACCGTCACCTCGTAAGTGGTCACCAGCATGCTTGCGCCGCGAAATTGACATCCAGAGAGAACGAAGCGACCGCGCACGCGGCTACCGGTCTTAACCGGTGACATGAAACGCACCCGGTCTAAGCCGTAGTTAAGGCCCATGGTCTGCTCGCGGATCCTTGGCATGCCGCTTAAGTTCATCGCCGACAGAAGCGAGAGCGTCAAGAAGCCATGAGCGATAGTGCCACCAAACGGGCTTTCGACTGCTGCGCGTTCCGGGTGCACGTGGATGAATTGATGATCGTGTGTCGCATCGGCGAAGAGATCGATTGTGGTTTGATCGACGGTGATCCATTCGGATTTACCGAGTTCCTGGCCAATTCGCGACGGCACGTCGGCGAGCGAAAGTTCGTGCATACGACCTCACTTATTTGATGTCTGGTCAAGTCTTGGATTTTCTGGGAGGCGAGTTGCGACTTAAATCGTCACAATCATTCGACTGTGACTGATTTAGCCAGATTCCGCGGCTGGTCCACATCTGCCCCCATGACGATCGCCGTGTGATAGGCAAGAAGCTGCAGCGGCAGAGAAAAGATCATCGGCGCGATAATCTCCTCAACATTAGGCAACACGATGGTGTGCATGGTGGGGAGTTTCGACATCGACGCTCCCGTCTCGTCGGTGATCAGAATGATACGGCCGCCGCGGGCGGCCACTTCCTGCATATTGGAGACAGTCTTATCGAAGAACCGATCATGGGGCGCGATGACGATGACTGGCATATTTTCATCGATCAGGGCGATCGGACCGTGTTTTAATTCTCCTGCCGCATAACCTTCAGCATGGATATAGGAAACCTCCTTGAGCTTCAGCGCACCTTCCATGGCCAATGGGAAATTCGTGCCACGGCCGAGATAGAGCACGTCGCGGTAATGCGACAATTCCCGCGACAAGAGCTCGATCTTCGGCTTGATGTCGTTTAGCACCTGTCGCATAACGCCCGGCAACGTCGCGAGACTTTGGACCAGCGCCTGCTCCTCGTCGTCCGTGATTGTGCCCCGCGCCTTGCCTGCGCCGATGGCTAGTGCAGCGAGAACAGCAAGCTGGCAGGTGAATGCCTTGGTAGAAGCAACGCCGATCTCTGGCCCGGCGAGGATCGGAAAGACGGCATCTGCCTCGCGGGCAATAGTTGATTCTGGGGTATTGACGACAGCGCCTATTCTCAGACCTTGTGCTTTGCAATAGCGTAGCGATGCAAGCGTGTCAGCCGTCTCACCAGATTGAGAGATGAAGAGCGCTGCCGACCGCGGCGACAACGGGATTTCGCGATAACGGAATTCAGAGGCGACATCAATTTCAACCATTAAGCGTGCGTAGCGCTCGAACCAATATTTGCCAATCAGTCCCGCAAGAAATGCCGTGCCGCAGGCAGAAATTGCGAGGCTCTCAACCCTGGCAAATCCGATGTCGGCTGCAATGGCTTTGACATGATTTTCGTTGACATCGATGTAGTGACCAAGAGCACGGGCGATGACCTCGGGTTGCTCGTGGATTTCCTTCTCCATGAAATGCCGGTGATTGCCCTTGCCGACCACGCCGGCCTTAGCAAGCGATATGTGCCGCGGGCGCGTAACGACTTTGCCTTCGATATCGAAAACATGGACGCTCGTTTTGCCTACAACAGCCCAATCTCCATCGTTCAGATATGTGATGTCATTGGTGAATGGAGCAAGAGCGATCGCGTCGGAGCCTAGAAACATCTCACCATCGCCATGGCCTATCACTAATGGTGGTCCATTGCGCGCCACCATAATGGTCGCGGGATCATCCTCAAACAGGATGGCAAGAGCGAAGGCGCCCTTGACGCACTTCAGCATGGCATGCATGGCCTCAAGGCATCCCATGCCATCTCGACGGAATTTTGTCAGGAGATGCGCGATCACCTCGGTGTCCGTGTCGGTCTGGAATTTGGCCCCTACCTCCGCCAATCCGTCCTTTAGCTCGGAGAAATTTTCGATGATGCCGTTATGAACAACGGCTACACCATCGGCAAAGTGCGGGTGAGCGTTGCATTCTGTCGGTGCGCCATGGGTCGCCCAGCGCGTGTGGGCGATGCCAACAGTGCCGCCAAGGGGCTCTTTTTTTAGTCTCGTTTTAAGGTTCCCGAGCTTGCCTTCTGCGCGGCGTCGGTGCAATCCTCCCTCGAAGATCGTAGCAATGCCGGATGAATCATAGCCGCGGTATTCCAGCCGCTCCAAGGCTTCTACCAGCCGCTCCGACACGGGCTTACGTCCCACTATGCCAACAATCCCACACATGCTCGTCACCCATGTCCCAAGAGCCCCCGACCGGTAATCAGGAAGGCGGACGCCGCTCGGTGCGTGTCCTCCAGCGGGTGCTATTAAATCCAAACAGATTAGTAAAATTGATAGTTGCGATAGCTATCATCCATGATATGGATGCGGCTCCCTCAGTAGGGCCGATTGACGCTGAACGCGGTGAGTGGTGCCTTCTGCAAAGTGTCGACGATTAAGCTACGCCCGGGTGTTGGGCGCCTGCCTCTGAAAATGTTCGCGCCAACAGGAATCGGTATTTGCCGACGACATGGCGCGCGCATGTCATTCGGCACGACCAATTGTCTTTCATCATGCGCACGGACTGAAAGGCAATTCGTTTTTCTGCAGGTGAAGCGGTATGTGTCTGCGGGCTGAAGCCGTAATTGCCCCTTTGCATGCAAACGTGATCACGAATCGGTCAGCAGGACTGCCCAGCCGCATTTGCAAAGAGGTTTGCGTCGGATTGAAAGTGCCGACAGTTGGAACCGCAAGGGCCATGGCGGCCCAGAAGTTCCGTTCGCACAAGCAAAGAAACTACCCCTTACCGCCGGATTTACCCCAACGCCTGCATTTATGATTTCGGCAAGCGTCCACCAGCCTTGAGCCGAGCTGGATTTCCCATGGCCGTGCTTCCTGCAGGAACATCTCGCGTGACCACACTACCAGCGCCAATGACAGCGTGATCGCCAATCGTCACGCCCGGCAGAATGATCGCTCCACCGCCGATCCAGGCGTGCCTGCCAATGCTGACAGGTCGTCCCAACTGCAGTCCAGCCTGGCGCTGCTCTGGATCATGTGGATGGTCCGCGGTATAAATCTGCACAGCAGGGCCTATTGCGGTTCCGTCGCCGATAGTCACCGCTGCCACGTCAAGGATGACGCAGTTGAAATTGATGTAGACCCAAGCTCCGATCCGGATGTTGAACCCGTAATCGCAGTGGAACGGCGGACGAATAGCAGCTCCAAGGCCGACCGCTCCCAATCGTTCTAACAGGAGCGCATGCCATTGCTCGGCGGGCTCGCCCAGCGTGTCATTATACCGCTTCAACCAAGCCCCGGTGACGAGCAGCTCGGCTTGGATCTCGGGGTCCGCTGCGTTGTACATTTCGCCTGCCAGCATCTTCTCTTTTTGGCTGCGTGTCATCGTCACTTCTCAGATCTTGTTTGCGGGAGGACGGCACTTGAGTGCGACTACTTCGCGATCAAGCTAGCTAGCACCTGGCACGATATCGGGCGCAGGCGGAGGTGAAATTGATAGTAACACTCCTTGTTCGTGGCAGAAAAGGATGAGGCGTCAACTTTAATCCACCGGCGAGCCGAGTGAGAACTCCGGCGACCAAAATAGTCAGGCTCCTGCTCCCCGCGAACGTGATGAAAGCCGAATGACGTGGCTGCGCGGACGAACATTTTTCAGATGCGCGAGTATCTGCGAACTTGCAGCGAAACCTCGCTGACGGGAATCGGGGAGGCCTGCTTCAGGCATTTGAAGCTGGCCTTACAAGGGGTCGATCGTGACGATCTTCACTTCATTGCACCTGCTTGAACGCAAGGACAGCATTCATGCCGCCCATGGCGAAGGCGTTGCTCATGGCCACGCGCACCCTGCGCTCCCGGGGCACGTTTGGCGTGATGTCCAGATCACAATCGGGGTCTGGCTCGCGATAGTTGGCGGTGGGCGGCACGACATCTTCCTGGATCGCCATCACGCAGGCTATCATTTCTAGCGCACTTGCTGCCCCGAGGCAGTGCGCGTGAGTGGATTTGGTAGAGGAAATGGACATCGATTGAGCATGGTCACCAAAGACGCGCTTAATCGCCGTCGTTTCGATCTGATCGTTGGCCTTGGTGCCGGTGCCATGGGCGTTGAGGTAGTCTACATCCTCGCCATTTAAACCCGCATCAACAAGGCAGGCGCGCATCGCCGCTTCCGGCCCATGCACAGCTGGTGCAGCGATGTGGTAGGCATCGGCGGAAAGGCCGATACCGGCGACCTCGGCAAGCATCGTTGCGCCGCGGGCGGCGGCATGCTCATAGCTTTCCAGCACGGCCATGCCCGCACCCTCGCCCAAAACTAGTCCTTTCCTGTCTGCGGAGAATGGCCGACAAGTATCTGGAGCGAGTACGCGCATTGCTTCCCATGCCTTAAGCACGATCCACACGAGTGGCGCGTCGCTTCCTCCAGCTAGCATGACGTCCGCCCTACCGAGCTTGATCTGGTCTACCGCTGAAGCGATCGCGTGGTTGGCCGAGGCGCAGGCGGAGGTGGCACCGAAGACTGGCCCCCGCAGCCCGAGGTTCATGCTTACCTGACAGGCAGCTGCGCTAGGCATTGCCTTTACCCCAGTGAATAGCTCAGTGCGGGTCGCGCCGCCCAATAGGAGGGTGCGGTAGGCCTTCTCGGTAGCGTCCCAGCCGCCAAAGCCAACGCCCACTGTCGCGCCGAAACGATGGGCATTTCCTTCCTCGCACGAAAGGCCGGCCTGTAACATGGCTTCCTTAGCTGCAAGCACGGCAAGCAGGCTGAAGCGGTCCATGGAGATGAGCTGCTTGCGATCAATGTCGTGTTGAGGCAGCACCTTGATCTCGGTCCCGATCATCCCCTTCAGCTCATGAATCTCTGAGTTTGAGATCGGGCCGATGGCGGAGCGGCCTTCGCGCATCTCCGTCCAGATAGAGGAAGCATCGGTGCCCAGTCCGCACAGTCCGCCCAATCCGGTGATAACGACGCGCTTGTCCATTCAGACCTCCCTAGTGAGCAAGCCACGGACAGCTTCCACCACGTCGCCGATATTGTTGAGGTTCGACCAGGCATCCGCCGTATTCATCTCGATCTTGATGCCGTAGATTTGCTCCAGATCCCAAAGGACATCGGCCAAACCCAGCGAATCGATGCCAAGCGAAGTCAACTCCGTGTCAGTCGTTATTTCGCCGAGCGCTACGGTCGTTCTCTCGCCGTTTTCAGCTTTGACGAGCTTATTGATCGCACTGATAATTTCCAGTGTGAGTTGATCAGCCATTTGTGTTCCTTTCCATCATGCCTAATTTCGACAAGCCGCCGGCCTTGCGAGAAGACCCGATCCAATTGCTGCTAACATCGGAAGATGTTCCGGCTCGTCTGCGAAGTGATGACAGAACCGACAAAATTACCGAACCTCACCGCGCGGCTGCCTTGCTATGGATCATATGAAATGATTGGTAAAATTGATTGTGTGGATCAAAAGCATCCACGCCATGGATCGTGGCTCGGCGCATTGCGCGGCTGAATTCATTAGCCGGCGGCGTTTCAAACCCTCCAGGAAAAGCGTGATTACGATCGAAAGTATTGAGCTTTGGCCCTTCCCGGGCCGGCGCGTTATCAGTGCGGCGCAGGAAGCATGTGCGGGAGGTCGATGAAGTCGCCGCGGCGTGATGCTGGTTTTCATTGAGCCGAACATAAATGGCAGGAATAAAGTTTTGAATCACTTTGCATTAGGCCAGGTAAAGCATACATGGCACCTTCTCAGCTAGAAACGATCGCTCTCGGCACAATGGTTTAGATCGCTAGATGAGCTGAGGCAGCGGGACCCACCTATAACGCGTTGCCTCGTTTGGGGACCGAATGCATCGGTTCCAATGATCAGCGCCCATCTAACTACTGGGGCTGTGGAATGAACCCGGCGGTGCCGCTTACGACGTACAACTTTGCATCTCAGATTCCATGCGCGAAGCCTCTTTGATCATAATCTTGCGCATCCATATGTTTCCAGGATCAGTGTTGTGAAGAGCCGGCCATTGGACAGCCTCAGTGAACGAAAGCAGTGGCAAAGGATGCTCGATGATCCGTAAGGGGATAGTTTGTTCGTAATGTTTGACC
>NZ_JABDWV010000037.1:0-8161 GCF_019685435.1 Rhizobium sp. NLR10b
ACCATTATTTCGAAAAGCTGATTCGTAGCAGGACGGCCGTTTTGCATGGTTATGGCTGGGGCGTCACCCACTTGAGGCTTAACCACGAGCTGCTCGGTTTGGGCAGAATCGCTATCGAGGCAGCGCATGGCGTGTTGCCGGACGGCACGGCGACCGTTCGATCGGTTAAGCTAAACATGTCACTCCTATTATCGGTGATTAAGCTGAAAGCCCGGCCATTGCATTGCGGCCTAGGCCAGCAGATTGAGCGGGCGTCGGGCCGTCGACAATCGTGTTGGAGTACGGTCGTCTTGCTCCGTCTAGCGATCTCGGGGTTAACTCAAAGCACCTGTGCACAGTGGATCGTGCGGATAGGGAATTCCCAATGATCGGGCTCAGCGGCAATAGTGTATTTCTGAATGGCGAGGCGAAGCCGCTGCCGTCGGCGGTGCCAATTATCTCGAAAGCCAGTAATGTCACTCCGATCGGCGGCTACGAAACCAATGTCGACACCGCTTCCGTAGGGGGTGCTACCGCGCCCGAATGGCAGATGATTGGGGAACCACTTGAGGTGGAAAGGCTTCTGGAGCCGGATATGGTTCCAGCTGTTGAAAGGGTCGCGAGGCTCGGGGACCCTCTTGCGGACCCGTCCGATCTAGACTTCCTTCTTCCGCCGTTCTTAGAAGTCAAGCAAGGCCACTGGTTAGCCGCTGTAGATAACCCGCCGGCGAATATTGTCCCAAATTCTATTCCCCATCACGCCTGCGCCTTCGTTCAACCGCAGCGACCCGAGACCATTCCAGACAATTGGGATCTCGCAACCGAACTCAAAGCAACACCGAGGTCGACAATTGCGCCAAATGGTGCCGATATTGACAAAGGCTTTCCGTTGGGAACCGGACCGGCGCTGACGCAGCCGCAGGAGGAGGAGGAGCCGTCTCGTTCGACGGCGGCTGGAAAGGTCGGAGGTGACGGAAAACATGCGGCCGAAGCGGGCTTTCCTGCGGCCAATGGTCCTTCCGACGTTGAGCAAGACACAGCTGGTGTCACGATGCACGAGGTGCTTACCTCACTGCAGAAGCCTCTACTCAGCGTCCGTGAACGCCTCTGCTCTGCAGCAATCGAGGCATCGGCTATGCCGTCCAAGTGGCTGTGGATTGGCGGGCGGAAAGCCAGACTGTGGGATGAGTACTGCCGCGTCTTCGATGATGTCATTTCGGACATCGAAAATGAGATGATTCGCAGTTTTGGCGCCGACTTTGGACCTTCGCGTCGCGTAGGCAATAATCTTCCAGAAAAGGAACCGGTTGCGGTGAAAGTTCAAAGGAATCGTAGCCGTGTCGACTGATGGAGCCGGACTAGGCGTCGAGCCTCTCGCGAGCTTTGAGCCTTCGTCATCGCCGACGCTAGATCAACCGTTCTGGGAAACATTGACGCTCCACAGGCTCAATCCACTCGTGGCCGCCGCTGCAGCGCTTCTAGGTCTCTGTGCGCAGCTCAAGATTGGTACAGATCATGTCAATGTAGAGGAGCTTCGTCTGCGGGTCTTGCGAGAGATTGATGTATTCGAGCGTCGAACAAGGGCGCTCAGCCTACCTGTGGGCGCGATCACGGCCAGCAAATATGCCCTCTGCGCGACAATTGACGACATAGTCCTGAACACTGCTTGGGGTAGCCAAGGCATATGGGCAAAGCGAAGCATGGTTGGGACTTTGTTCGGGGAGACTTGGGGCGGGGACCGATTCTTCGAGCTTCTGGAGCACATGAAAAAGGGTCCAGCAATCCATGTTGAATTACTGGAATTGCTATACTACTGCATGCGGGTAGGCTTTGAAGGTCGCTTTCGGGTAACTGCCAGAGGTACGTCCGAACTCAGCCTGCTGTGTGAGGACGCGTACCGACTGATACGAGCAGCGCGTGGTGACTTCGAGCGCGACATATCCCCGCACTGGAAAGAACGCGTGGAGGCGCGAAGACGTCGTCCTCGATTCGTTCCAACTTGGGCCATCACCGCGCTCGGCGTAGCCTCCTTCCTATCGCTCTTTGTAGTACTTCAGCACATGTTCAATGAACGGTATGATGTGGTCCTCGCTGAACTCGCCGCTCTGCCACCGAGCGGTGCTGTAAGGATGGTGAGGGCCACTCTACCAGACACATTCCAGACTCACGGCGACAAACTGCGTGATTCGCTGGGAACCGAGATCTCCGATGGATCTGTCACTGTCACCGAGGATGCGCAACAGATGTTCGTTGCCGTCCGAGCCTCCGGCATGTTCGACTCGGCAAGTTCGATCGTGAATATAGCATTCGTGCCGCTTCTTCTGCGGATTGGCCGAGCAATAAACGAGCAGCCGGGAGAAGTTATTCTGACCGGACACACTGATTCCATGCCAATTGACTCTCTCGCCTATCGTTCCAACGAAGACCTTTCTGTAGCGCGTGCCAAAGCGGCTGCTGAGACGATCAAATCGGCTATGAGGGAACCAGGGCGGGTGCGAGAGCAGGGCGGGGGCAGCGATGAACCGATCGCTTCAAACAGGACGCCACAAGGGCGCGCCAAGAACCGGCGGATCGAGATAATAATCAAAAAGCCAAAAGAGAATTAGACCATGCACATAATAGGTGAAGCGCTTAAGGCAAAATTTGTTCCCATCGCGCTGATTTGTTTAGTAAGTGCTGTGATTTTTGTGTTTGGACGTCACCTCTCAATTGATGGGGTTGCTCCACTTGGTAGCCTCGGCGGGCAGCTCGTGGCATCAACGTTGGTTCCAATAGTGTATGTCGTCCTCTCTATGATCCAAGGCAGGTTCGAAGGCTTTTTCCTTGAGCGAGCGTCTAACCTGCTGCATGGATTCGGGGCAAAAGAAAAGGAACACAATAGCGAAGGATCTTCTACTTCCCATTCAGAGCAAACGCTCGCCAACGCCACTGCCAAGGCAGAGCTGAAGACGATGTCAGCTCGCTTCCGTCAAACCCGCACGACACTCAAGGGCCTTCGTCGTGACGGGATTCTGGGCAGGCGGTGGCTCTATCAATTGCCATGGTACGCGGTTATCGGTGCGTCCGGGTCTGGAAAAACCACCGTAATTGCTAATTCTGGTCTCGATTTCCTATTGGCACAAAGACTCAGCGCGCGCAACTGTGATTGGTGGTTGACTGACCATGCCGTGCTGATCGATACTCCGGGATACAGCATAATCGACGAACCCCATCCTGATCAGGCCAAAGCGGTCTGGCACGGCTTCCTTCAATTGCTCAGCCGCTCATACCGCCGACAGCCACTGAAGGGAGTGTTGATATCGATCGCGATCGATGAGCTGAGTTCGTCATCCCAAGAAGAACTCCTCAATCATGCAGGAAAAATCCGGCAGCGGATCCTTGAGCTCTATAGAAAGCTTGGAGTGCGAATACCGATCTACGTGCTACTCAACAAGAGCGACCTAATTGCTGGATTTAAGGAGTTCTTTGGCAATCTCGGAGACGAGGGGCGAGAAGCCGTGTGGGGATTTACCTTCGCGCAAGTGCCATTGGACAGTGAACGTGCTTCAATGGACGGTTACGCAGCGGAATATGATGCACTCGTTGGACGCCTCAACGACAGACTGCTCGAACGAATGCACCAAGAAACCGATATCCAACGCCGCGCACTTGTGTTCAGCTTCCCACAGCAAATCGCAAGCCTCAAGCACCCCTCACAAAAGTTCCTCAACGAAGTCTTCGCTACCAATTCGTTCGAGGAACCCATCATGCTGCGGGGCATCTACTTCGTGAGCGGAACACAGAGTGGGCCGTCGTTTGATCGGGTGATCGCCGCCACCGCTCGGACCTTCAGCATTACTCAACCGGCCAGACCTACTTCACTCGATCAGAAGCGTAGTTTTTTTATTACTCGTCTGCTTCGCGAATTGGTCATCCCGGAGGTCGGGCTTATCGAAGTTCATCCTGGTGTTGAACGCCGTCAGCGTTGGCGTCGGTATGGGTTTCGTGCCATGATCGGCGGACTTGTGTGCATTGCGTGCGTTTTCTCAATGGTCAGATTTGCCCGCAATCTCCATATGGTCGAAACGGTTCATCAAACGCTCAGTCGTTATTCCCAGGAGGTGAAGAAGCTCAGGGTTGAGCCGGTGGACAATAGCGACCTGCGACCGGTCTTGCCGCTGCTCAAACGACTGCGCGACATGGAGACCGGCTATGACAAAGACGCCAAATCGAGCGATTATCTGAATTTTGATAGAAGCAAAGAGCTTGGGGTCCAAACGCGCGCGGCCTATACTCGCGGTCTTGAATTGATCTTGCTGCCGCGCCTGATTTTACGACTGGAGAAATTACTTGCGGACCGACAGGATGATCCTCTTTTCCTTTATCAGGCACTGAAAGTTTACCTGATGCTTGGGGGACAAGGTCCTTTCGAGCCCAAGGTCGTGAAAGACTGGATGACCCTCGATTGGGAAGTGGAGTTTCGAGCTGAGGCCGACGCCAGCCTTCGCCGCGAGTTGGCCGAACACCTCGATATTCTTATTGAGAACCCCCGATTAAGTATCGGTCTTGACAGGCCTTTAATTGAGAAAAGCCGCGCCAAGCTCAACACCATCTCACTACCCCGTCGAGTCCTCAACATCTTGACAACCACTCCTCAGGCCGTCCAATTGCCGGCGTGGCGTCTGTCCGACCACGCTGGCCCGATGGCGGAAGATGTTCTGATCCGCAAATCAGGCCAACCGCTCAACACTGGTGTGGCTGGTATTTATACCCGAGCCGGGTTCAATGGCCTAGTCCTCCCAATGCTACCACGGATAGCAGATGCGGTTGCGGCAGAAGATTGGGTGCTTCGCGATAAGGCGATCCCTCCTGGGGTTGAAGCGAGCCAGATGCTGCAACGCGCGGCTGTCGATCTCTACTTTCAGGATTTTGCACTAAATTGGGATGAACTCATTAATGATATCTCCATTCGGCCGGTGGTGAGTGTCGATGACATGCTACGAACGTTGAACGCCCTTTCCGCGCCGACTTCGCCAATGCGCTTGTTCCTCACAGCAGCGGCGCGCGAGACCAATCTCGACGAACCACTCGCGCCCGAAACGCAGACTAACGACATTGCGAAGGGGAAACCTTGGGAAAGCAACCTCCAGGCGCTCTTCCATCCGGCTGGTGTCCCAAACATTTCAGAAAGCCAACGCAAACTATATACAGATCAGCATTTTCAATGGCTCCAGCAACTTGTCAATGTAGTGCCAAACAGCCCGCCTGGCTCCCAAGCGCCGATCGAAAGTGCAATACGTGATCTCGGCAGTCTTTATCAGTCGCTCGGCAATGTGGGGGACTCGGCCCTTGAAAAGGGCGATCCAACTGCTGTTGCGATCCGCAAAATTGAAGTCGGAGCAGCCAATCTGCCGCGACCAATACAGCAGTGGGTTCGTGGCGTGGGCCAGTTAAGCTCGAAACTCTCGACCCGCGAAATAAAAGTTCGTCTCGCTGAAATGTGGGCTGTTGGTGCTGGTGATGTGTGCCGGCGCGCGACGGCGGGACGGTACCCCTTTGTGCGCGGTTCGCGTCGCGACATTCCTTTGGGAGATTTCGCTCGGCTGTTTCGCCGCGATGGAATAATAGCCACTTTTTTTTCCGAACGCTTGTCGAGCTTTGTTGTTCAGTCCGAAAACTCGTGGACGTTTAGCTCTAAAGAGAATTCCAAAACACAAATTGAGCGAGATACCCTAGCGCAGTTCAAACGAGCAGCTGCAATCGGAGATTCTATGTTCAAGGGTGGTGGCGATCAGCCGTCATTTGAGTTCCTGCTAACCGTCGCTGATACCGGTCCATCGACTAACGAAGTGGGGGTCGAGATCGACGGCCAGCGGCTCACCCAGCGGCGGGGGGAATACAAACCTGTGCGTTTCCACTGGCCCTCGGCCGGTGGCGTCGGCGGCGCTTCCATCACTTTCAACGCCTCGGAGAGCGCAGCGCTCTCCGAGGCGGGTCCTTGGGCGTTGCTCCGACTATTGGACAAGGGGCAGACGCTTAGCCAAGAGGACCCAGCCCGCATTTACGTCCGGTTGGTAGCTGGTCACCAATGGGCGACATTCATCCTCCAGTCCGACAACCTAATCAACCCGCTATCTCGCAATCTGTTATCGGAATTCCGATGCCCACGACTCTAGAGGAAAGTGCGCTCAAAGTGTGAATGAGCCTGAGTCGGAAGCTGCCGAATATTAAGCTGGCGGAACTCTGCGGCTTTTGCCAGCGGGTCCTACAGAATCGGGAATGAGAACTACCTCCTGCCTGACGATCAACGTCGTCGCGCCGCTTCGATCATCCTTCAACAATATCGAAACCTACGCCAAAAAGATGGAGACTTATGATGAGTGACAGCCATAGTCCAACACTTGCCGGAAGATTCTTGAACATCATCAAAAGAACTCAAGCCAAAGAAGGACTGGAATTTTGCTTTGCGCTGGGCATCAGTGGCATTGCTGGCAAGGAGAAGCCAGTGGTTTTGGTGCGGAAGAACGGGCTGACGACTCTGCGGAAAGCTTTGGAAAAAATACCTTATGAAACCACCAAAGGCCTTTGCCAGCCCACGGACTTTAGGTTTCTAAAGTCCGGAACAGGGCGGATGAACAAGGAGGGTGTGATTGTCGTACGGCTTGGCAAAGGTGGCTCGGCCCAAATTGCTGAGGTTAGAAGGTATATGAAGCGATATTTCAAAGATTTCAAAAAAACGCTCCCGGATCTAGATGTAGCTGATCCTCTAAAAGAAGAAGACCTCAATCGATTTGAAATAGCGGCTCAAGAGAACTCCGATGAACTGCCCGCAGACAATCAGGAGATCGCCAAAGAAAACCGTACGGAGGGCACTGAAGAAAATGCTCTACCCGATGGACTGAAGGAAGTCATTGCCACTTCGGCAGCGTCAATCGCAGCTCACTCCATTCGTATTAGCCGGCAAACGGGGTTACTTCAAACCGCTGAGCTCGGTCCCTTGACGATTAAAATCTCTGATTGGCTTAAGGCTATGCTAACCGCCACGCCGTTGGAAGAGCAGGAGAATGCCCTGCATAATTTCACCTGCCGGCTGCTGTTGATGCTGGCCTATGACGATAATCGGAGAAACCTTCAATATGTGGACGAGGCGCCCGATGGGGATGAGGTCAAGGTGGATAGTCCCGGCGTTGGCGATGGCACTGCGCGCCAATCGATCGTGATAGGTGGGATAGACCTGAACGATGTTCGGAAAGAACCCGTTGAGAAAGAAGAGGTGGTGGAAACCTTGTTTCGAACGACCAAGGCAGCAGTCCGAGAGCGAAAGCTTCCTTATTCCTTGGAAAGTGCGAACTCCGACAGGATCGCCACAATGGTCTCATCACAATGGCCAAACGAAGAAGGCCGGTCAGCCAGCAGGCTTGAGATTTTGGAGCGGTTGATCGCAGTGGTGCAGCGGCTCTGCAACAGTGATCAGCTGATCTCCCTTATTGGCCTTAAGAGAAGCGACAAGCTTGAAGGGAATCTGATCGCGACCATTCGGAGCATCAGGTATGACTGGCAAGCATGCGTCGATCTCGCGCTGGTGCATTGGGAGGAGACGAAGACCGAGATCACCGAGAAGTACGATGTGGAAGCCATGGGTGGATCCTGGAAGCCAATCGATGAACTCTTCCAGAGCGCCAATGATGTGGTCTCGAACGAGCTGTCCAATATTGTTGAGCTGGGGGCCGAGGCAAATGCCGACGTGATCGAGCGCAGTAGAGCGGTGGTTGAAGCAACCCTTCAGTCTCTTGACGGAAACAAGTTCGTCCGACTGCTCGATAATCCTCCACCGGTTTTCAGCCCAATTACGGTCGGGGAGACGCTGCGGCGCGGACTTAGGACAATTGACAGCGAACTGAACAGTGTCAAAGCCTCGCTCGCCGCGGCCGCCGCGTAATTGCATAGAGGTAATTAATATGGGACTTGGCGGCGGTGGGTGTGACGAAGCGGGGCGAAGCCCGACTAGAGTTACACCCACCGTTGTTTGACCTTGCCCCGTTGAAATAATCCATTTTGAAGTAAGCTCTGGCCCATTTGAGAGGACCAGAGGATGAAGCGCAATCGTTTCACAGACGAACAGATCATCGGCATATTGAAGGAGCACGAGGCAGGCACGCCGGTCTCGGAGCTTTGCCGCAAGCATGGCGTCAGCGATGCCAGC
>NZ_JABDWV010000038.1:0-7271 GCF_019685435.1 Rhizobium sp. NLR10b
CGGAGCGGCAATCAGAAAACGAAGAAGAACTTGTCAGCGACAATCAGCGTGATAACTTGATCTCGACCGCGACCTAAGAATCTCATCCAGATTGTCGCCAGCGTCTCATCCTGATTGCCGCGCTATACACTGCGATTATAGATCGTCTGCATCAACACCTGAGCAGGCTTAGTGATCCTTATGGCGCTGGCGGCTGAGAGCTAAGAACTCCCGCCTGCCAATGCAGTACGCGCTCATGGTCGGCTCGCTTTTGTGCCCTGATAACCGACATAAGGATGCCAGGAGAAACAAACGGCTGGGGCTTGGCGCGCCGGGGCGCGGGAATTGCAGCCACTCATGCCAGCGATCTATATGACCGGAGACAGCGCCAAGGAATGGGCCACTCAGGCCGTTCCCAATAGCGCTCTGCTTCAGAAGCCTTTCGTTCATCCCCGGCGGCATTGACCACTCTTCTCAACGACGCTGCCACGAGCAGCATCGGGCAATAAGCCGGCGGCGTGCAGGGACGGGTCGGCTTTGGGCTTGCGATTTTTTCTCATCAACGAATTGTGCCTCCGTCGGTCGCCGCAGCGCGACGCCGCCTTCACGCGGTCGACATGAGGCAACTTAGCGGAAACTCAGAGGAGATTCGAGATAGGCATTGCAAAACCAAAAATTGAGCTTATATCTTGCTAATCGACCAATGCTTGTGACGTCGTTCCAGAGCTTTATGCTCCCGTTGGATTTCCTCTCAAATAATCGATCTTATCCCGCTAGGCATCGCGGGAACCACAACGATTGCTTCGAAAGGAAATCGTTATGAACACTGGTACTGTAAAGTGGTTTAACTCCACCAAAGGCTTCGGCTTCATTCAGCCCGATAACGGCAGCACGGATGTCTTCGTGCATGTTTCTGCTGTCGAGCGCGCCGGCATGCGTTCGCTCTCGGATGGTCAGAAGATCACTTATGACATCGTCCAGGACCGCAAGTCCGGCAAGAGCTCTGCCGACAACCTTCAGGCGGCGTAATAAGGTCATTCGCACCGCTGACCACGGATGTACTGGCAGCAAAGCTGAATGACTGTGAGAGGTCGGGTTCATGCCCGGCCTTTTGTTTTTCCCGCCACAGAGATTGGCAATTTTAATCTCCGAAGCGTCCGCAAGGACGGGTCCGGTTTCGACCGCTGCAACATCCGGCCCGAGCGGCATCGCAGGCAGAAATGACAATAGCCTGCTCAAACGGCGAGGCAGGCATGTGGCAGACGTAGTCGCCGTGTCATAGGTATCGCTGTCTTTCCGACGGCCTTACCCAAACGAGAGGAGGACGCGATGTCTTCCAACGAGTATTCCGGCTACGTTTCACAAAATCTGGCTCGTTCCAGTCCATTCGGATATCATGAACAAGCGACCCTTCGCGCGCTTCTCGAAACCGTGGTCACCCGAGCCGCTCAGCGAAACCTGCCCCTGGCGGCAATGAGAGCCTTTCCCGATTTCAGCGTCTACGGAAAAACCCGCATGCGGACAATACTTCAGGGCACGACGCTCCTCCCACTTTAGCAAATCTGCTTCGAGACAAACGCCAACCCAAATCCCCAGGCTCAAACAGCGCCGACATTCATCCGGCGCCAGAGGACAAACCCATGGCCAAAGGCCAAATGCGCAGCAACCGAGAAATCCGTAAACCGAAGAAAGACAAGACCGCAGCGGTGACGGCTCCGCCATCTGGCTCGCAGGTCAAGCTTACGGGCGGCCACGCGGTGAGTTTCAGCAAGAAATAGGATAGCGGGGCTCGTCAGGCCAATATCATCGCCAAAGCGCGCGATACCGCGCTCAATATTCGAGGACTCAATGACAAACTACACCACCCGAAAATCCGCAGAGGCGCTGTTTCGCGCACCTGCCGCCGAAGCCGGCTCCAATGCCGAAAAGCTCTTGAACCTCCGGACGGGAATGCGGCTGCGCAAGCGCGAGCTGCGGGATAGCGAGCGAACCGTCAGAGAAGCTGCCCGCCCCTTCCGTCATCCTTCCGCAGGCGCGAGGCCGCTAACGTGACCCGGTTCGATTATAGGGGCGGAGCGGGCCTTTACGCCGGCAAGTCGAAGGCCGGAATAAGCCGCCCTCGTTATCGGCGGTTCGAGACAGCAGCCGAAGCCCTTCGTTTCGCCGTAGAAGACATGCCACTCAGTCAGCAGCGTGGCTCTATGTTGGAGATTGACGAGGCGCGGTACAGTCACAGCCAGATCCGTGCGCTCTACGACGCGCCAGGTTACCCGCTTTCACGCCGGCTCGCCTGATTGGCGACAGGTCTGATGGACTCTCGGTACGCCGGCATGAGCTTCGATCTGCGACACTCAAAGATACAGGATCGCCGCCGCGACCGGGCTGACCCGATAGGCCGTGGCTTTACGGCTCCTCTGAACTGACAGCCGGAAAAGAAGAGTACGACATGGCCGATCTGCAAGAATTTGCTTCGAGTTCGAATGGAGACAAGTGGTTCATTGGAAAAGACGCTGCGACCAGCAGGCTTTTCGTCCTCCACCGGGGGAATGCATCCTCTGGCGGCCACGAGACCAGTTCGTCGGTCGATGCTTTCTTGAACCAGCGGCCCTTCGGTCCCGAGCGTGAGGCGCTGGTCGTGTTCTTGGAGAAGAATAAAAACAGCGAAGATACCAGCATTCGCGAAGATGCTCAGACGCCATCGCTGCGGCTGGCGGAGGAGTACCTGCGCCTCGGCGGGCGTCGGCGAGTGAAAGTCGACGACAACATCGTCAGCACGCGAAAGTGGGACGATGAACCAGCCATGGTGACAAAAATCTACCCGCTGTTTTCGTATCCGAACAACGGTGTTGTGGCAGACGCTTATCCGGCGGCCGAGAACTGGACTTATGAACTTGGCACCAAGGTTGCGCTTTTCGACGACCGTCTCGAACTGGACGGGAGTGTCTTTTATAACGACGTGAAGAACGGCGTCCTGAGCTATTATGATCCCGGCCTTGGAGGCTTCGCCACGACGTTCCAGAGTTATGAAGGCCTGGCCGGATCTGGTGGGCTTCTACAATGCGGGCGGCGCCAATTCCTCGCTCACGTCGGTCCTACACAAGCACCCGCGCGGCCGGGACATCTTCTTCGTGGGCCATGAACTTACGGAGCGAAGTGCAGCCGCCTTGCGAGACGGTATCATGTCCGTCGTCCTGGACCAGGCGCCAGAGGCCCAGGCGCGCCGCGCGCTTGATCTGATGCTCTCCCGCCTGGGCCTTGTCCGCGAACCCGTCGGCAACGATCCGATCCGGTTCGTTACAATCACTCGGGAAAATCTCTGAGACCCAGCACTTGATCTGATTTGATCAACAAACTAGCAGCGTATGCTCCACCTGCAGACTATGATCGCCCAACAAATCGAGGGGGAGATCTAGATGACAAGACGCACCACGGTCCATGACCTGCAGAGCCAAAAAGGCTCGCGCAAGTGGCTCCAGCTGCATGTGGACAACGCTGAGGAAGCCGCTGCAGCGGTGGAGTGCGGGATCACCATCCTATCCTGCGAACCAGACCATAATCTCGAAGCCATTCGCTCGGCCGTGCCATTTGCCTTCCTGTCAGTAGGCATGGCACATGGTGCCGTTTCGTCGCAGCTAGAAGCAATCCGTCTCGGATTTCAGATGCTGAAGCGTGGCGCCGACTCCATCTATTGTTCGCATTCTCCCTTTTTCATCGAGGCGATGGCGCGGGAAGGCATACCTGTGACCGGTCATGTCGGGCTCGTTCCAAACCGCGCCACATGGACAAATTTCCGAGCGATCGGCAGGACACCGGAGGAAGCGCTACGCGTACTACGCGCCGTGAGGGATCTCGAGAATGCGGGTGCCGCTGCGATCGAGGTCGAAGTGGTGCCAGTGCGCCTCGCCGACTACATCACCCGCAACACGCCGATGATCACAATGGGAATGGGCTGCGGTTCGGCCTGCGACACGCAATATCTCTTCTCGTCGGACGTTCTTGGCACGCATGCGGACCACTATCCCCGCCATGCCAAACGATACGCCGATTTCGTCGCCCTCACGGCCGAGCTGCAGACAAAACGCGTTGAAGCCTTCCGCGCATTTGCTGCCGATGTCGCCAGCGGCGCCTATCCCGAAACGAAGCATCAGGTGGATATGGATGACGCCGCCTTCGAACGCTTCTTCACTCTCGCCCAATCGATCTGACGGAGACCCCGATGGATGACCTGAGCTTTGGCAAACGCAACAAGCGGGGCGATTGGGCTCCCGACGGACGGATCGAGACCGCCCCTGTCTTCACCCTGCCTCCGAAGCCGGTGGCCTTCCTGAAATGGCTGCCACACTATTTCTTGCCGTGGAATGTGCTCTTCGCCGCTTCTGCCGTCGCCTATTGGCATTTCATCGTGCCGGAAGCAGAGGTCCTGAAAACCTTCCACTTTGCGTGGATCCTCAGGCTCTTTCTCGTCAACTGCATTGCCGTTTTCCTGTTTTACGGTGCCTTTGAACTGCGCCTGTATATCCTTCGTGCCCAGGAAAACCGCTTCAAGTACAATGGCAAGTTTCCCGGCGACAACAAGAACCCGGCCTTCCTCTTCGACAGCCAGAATGCCGACGGCATCATCCGGACCTTTGCCACGGCTCTTCCGATCTGGACGGCACTGGAGGTCGGCATCCTCTATGCCTTCGCCAATGGGCTCGTGCCGTGGGTGTCCTTCGCCGCGAACCCCTGGTACCTGTTCGCAATCGCGCTCGTCATGCCGATTTTCCATGAAGCGCATTTCTTCGCGATCCATCGGCTGATTCACTGGGGTCCGCTTTATCGCTGGATCCATTCCGTCCACCACAACTCGGTCAATCCGTCGCCCTGGTCATCGCTGTCGATGCATCCGATTGAGCAACTGCTCTATTTTTCCTCTGCACTGATCCACCTTATCATTCCATCGAATCCCGTTCTTGCGATCTATCAGTTGCACTATTCCGGCTTCGGAGCGGTCGTCGGCCATCTTGGTTTCGACAAGATTGAACTGGGCGCGGAGGCAGCGATCGACAGCCATGCCTATACCCACTACCTGCATCACAAGTTTTTCGAGGTGAACTACGGCGACGGCCTTGTGCCTTTCGACAAGTGGTTCGGTACTTGGCACGACGGGACCAAGGAAAGCGATGCGCGGATGCAGGCACGATATGAAAAGCGTAAGGCCCGCGCCAATGCGACAACCGCAAAGTAATGAGGACATCATGATCAGCTGGATTCCCGCCTGCCGCCTCGACGATATTGAACAGGAAGGAGCGCGCCGCTTCGACCACTCAGGCCGAACCTATGCGCTCTATCGCTCCCCGGACGACGAGGTCTTCTGCACCGATGGGCTGTGCACTCATGAGGCGATTCACCTCGCCGATGGACTCGTGATGGACTATGAGATCGAATGCCCCAAGCATTCCGGCATTTTCGACTACCGCACGGGCGAGGCCAAGCGCCTGCCGGTATGCAAGAACCTCAACGTCTACGCGGCGCGCGTCGAGGATGGGACGGTGTTGGTCGAACTGCCGGGCTGAAGCCTCCGACCGGCACAGATTTTATTCTTTCTCTCTCTCACGCGAGGCTTGGTCATGTCCTCTTTTGTCATCGTAGGCGCCGGAGAGTGCGGCGCACGCGCAGCCTTTGCGCTGCGTGAACGGGGTTTCGAAGGCGCTGTCACGCTCGTCGGTACGGAACCGCTCTTGCCCTATGAGCGGCCGCCACTCTCCAAAGACGCCACCGCGGGCGCCCAGCCGACTTTCGTTGCCGATGCCGCCCGCTTCGAGGCGGAGCGCATCCAGATAATCACAGGCGTGTCGGTGATCGCAATCGACCGGAACGGAAGAAACATCGCGCTGTCGACCGGCTCCCGCCTTCCGTACGACAAGCTTCTTCTGGCAACGGGCGCCAGTGCACGAGAACTACCAGCTGCGCCGTGTTCGCACGGCCGCATCCGCGTCCTGCGCAGCTATGGCGATGCCTCCGCCATCCGCCGACACATGGCCGAAGGCAACCATATCGCGATCATCGGCGGAGGTTTCATCGGCCTGGAGCTTGCCGCTAGCGCCCGAAAACTCGGCGCAAGCGTCACGCTCCTCGAAAGCCTACCGCGCGTTCTTACCCGCGGCGTGCCAGCAGAAATCGCCGAGGTGGTCTGCAACCGCCATCGCGGCGCGGGCGTGGACCTACTGTTGGGCATAAAAATAGCCGCGATCGATGAACGACCGAGCGACGTGCGCATCTCGCTGGAAGACGGCCGGGTGATTGCGGCCAACGTTGTGGTCGTCGGTATCGGCTCGATTCCGAATGTGGCGCTCGCTGATGCGGCCGGCCTTGTCATCGACAACGGCATCGCGGTCGATCAGCATCTGCAAACAAGCGATCCCGATATCTTCGCGGCGGGGGATTGTTGCTCCTTTCCAATCCGTCACTACGGTGGTCGGCGTATCCGGCTAGAGTCCTGGCGCAATGCGCATGAGCAGGGCGCGCTTGCCGCCGCC
The DNA here is from genome assembly GCF_019685435.1 of Rhizobium sp. NLR10b. Taxonomy (NCBI): domain Bacteria; kingdom Pseudomonadati; phylum Pseudomonadota; class Alphaproteobacteria; order Hyphomicrobiales; family Rhizobiaceae; genus Rhizobium; species Rhizobium sp. NLR10b. The sequence goes on from NZ_JABDWV010000038.1 coordinate 6,498, forward strand.
AACATGATGGGCGCACAAGAAACCAGCGCCGCTGTGCCGTGGTTCTGGTCGGATCAATACGACCTGACGCTGCAGATCGCGGGGCTCGCCGAGGGGGCTGTAACGACGGTTCGACGTGATCTGTCGGCCGAGGCGTTTATCCTCTTCCATCTTGGCGCCGATGGCCGCCTGCTTGCCGCGAGCGGCATCGGACCGGGCAACGCGATCGCTCGCGATATCCGGCTCGCCGAGATGCTGATCGCCGCCGGACGTCATCCCGATCAGGCAGCGCTCGCCGCACCGGAGATCAAGCTGAAACAACTGCTCGCCGCCTGATCTCCCTCACCTTCTCAATATCAACTTGAATAGACCGCTCGATGGCGTTCGACTGAGGATTGTCATGACCACCCATGTGCTCACAGTATCCTGCCAATCGACGTGTGGCATCGTTGCGGCGATTTCGAGCTATCTGGCCGACAAAGGCTGCAACATCATCGACTCCAGCCAGTTCGACGATCTCGATACCGGCAGGTTCTTCATGCGCGTCAGCTTCATTTCGGAGGAAGGACTTTCCGGTTCCGCGATCAGCGCCGATTTTGCCGCCGCCGCCGCGCCCTTCGCCATGGAATACGAATTCCACGACAGCGAGAGCCGCATGAAGGTGCTGTTGATGGTGTCGCGCTTCGGCCATTGCCTCAACGACCTGCTCTACCGCTGGAAGATCGGGGCGCTGCCGATCGACATCGTCGGCGTCGTCTCCAACCATTTCGATTACCAGAAGGTCGTCGTCAACCA
>NZ_JABDWV010000039.1:0-7174 GCF_019685435.1 Rhizobium sp. NLR10b
TTCCAGTCAGCCTTGACCGCGTCGACAAGCTTGCGCTTGCGGGCAGGCCTCAGAGCTTTTTTGACAGCACGTCCTGGAGCATGGCCTTGTCCAGAGAGAGGTCGGCGACGATCCGCTTCAGCTTGGCTGTCAATCGGCGCGGAATGTTGACCCCTTATCGGCGTCCAATATTCACCCCCCTGTAGACGCTCAGCGCTTGGCCTGCCCGGCGCTGGCCGGGGTTGCAGAGGGTAAAGACCGCATGGCGAAATCCATCATCGAAGAGGCTGAGCGCCGCGGAGATTTGAAGCCAGGAATGACAGTGGTCGAGGCGAGTGGGGGGAAGCACGGAGTCCTCGCTCGCCTTCGTTTGCGCAGTGAAAGGCTATCATTTCATTGTGGCTTCTTCCAACGCCTTTGCCATGGAGAAGTTGCGTACCATGCGCAGCTTTGGCGCAACCGTTGATCTGATCCACAGCCCATCCGGCGAAATCTCGGCCGATCTGATTCCGTCTATGATCCGTCACGCCCAGGAGGGTCTCCAACCGATCAGACTGCTATTATTCGGACCAGTTTAAAACCGTGACGCCTTGATTGGCTATGAGGAAATCGGCCATGAGTTGGTCGAGCAGTTTCCAGACGGTATCGACGCCTTCTGTGGCGCAGTTGGTGTGGCCGGAATGACAATGGGCGTGGCAAGAATTCTGAAGTCGCGCTCAGCGACGGTTCGGATCGTTGTTCTGGAGCCGGCCTCTTCACCCGTCATATCGAAAGATTGGGCCGGAACCCACCACGTCGAGGGCATAGGGGTAGGCTTCGTTCCTCCTTTGCTCAACCAAGATCTCTATGATGAAGCGCGTAGCATTCCGGAAGAGGAAGCACGCGCTATGTGTCACCGATTGGCACGGGAGGGAGGATTGCTGGTCGGTACGTCCACGGGCCTCAATGTCACTGCGGCGACTCGTTTGGCCAAGGAGTCGGGGCAGGGTAAGACGGTCGTCACGGTCGCGAGCGACACGGGTATAAAGTAAATGAACGGGAAGCTTTTTGCAGATGGCTGATAACGGTCGAGCGACGGCCGGGACGATGCTGGACTTTCGGTTGAATTGGAACCTGCGCGGCAAAACGCCCCGGCCCCCTAGACAAACGCGCGCCTCGTTGTATCGGTCCAGACTCTGCCACGACGATCGCCAATCTAAACGGCCTCAAAGTCCAAGTCTGGCTTGCCACCTTCTTACCTGCATTGCCGATGTGTCCGTCAGAAAGCTGATCAACTGCTGCGGCCCTGACGACGGATTACGGCCTAACATTGTCGCATGAGTGATTTTTACTCCGACCCCGACACAGGAGCCACCCTATGAGTTGCCGCGACACTAAGGATGCCGGCCCTGTCGAGAGGTAACGGACCGTTGGATTCATGGGGCGCATCGCGAAAGATGTCCGGATTACGCCAATTGCAGGAAGAGCGAGTAACGCGATCAGAACTGTCGCTTTATACGTAGCCATGTCGGGAATCACTACCTCGATCAAGAAATCCTGGTCGGCAAGGTGACATGCTATTGTCGTGCGGCCCAATTGGATAGGCCGGCGCGGACGTTCAAGACCGCCAGCCTTTTCCTCAGGCGCTCTAATATGTTGCGGGACCGCCGAAGGCGTAATCCGAAGTACTTTGTCGCCCCACTCGCACGACAATGCTGACTCCTTCTGAGAGGCCGTCCTCGCGTCAATCTGCCTTATGCCAGTTAAGGAAATCTCATTTATTCGCGCCCAATTCCCGTCTTAGACAATGAACACCCAAGACATCATGATGATAGGCTAAGGAGACCGCTAAAATGACGATTGTGTCGCGAGATAAGTTCGAAATGGTGTCGAACATGACGCCCTCGCTCGAAGACGGCGAGTATGTGTTCCGAGATGCGTCTGGAAACCGGCACTCACCCCAGCCGCGGAAATTATGTTGCGATGAGGGACCTTGAGATCGCTGCGTTGATGGCAGAGGCTGCTGCGAATAACGACGAAGTCGAGGGTGTTTTGCTCAACCTCGCGGGCATGATCCGAGCGCTGAAGATCATGGCGGATGATCCCGCACCATTCTTACCGCGCGTTCGACTAGGCGGCGGTATTCGTCAGTGCTCAGTTTGTCGACCGGGTCAGTTTAGAGATAAAGTCGGTAGTGTAGGACATTTGTAGATGATTTGCCGAGGGGGCAGGGCCTATCAATGTTCGCCAGAAGGCTTGGGTGGTTGCCGGGTTGCTCGCGGGGTCCCGACAATCCGCGGGCGGTCGCACCGAAGGTCAGCGCTCGGCGGGGCGCCTCTTGATAAACGGACAAACGATCAAGATGCTGCCGGGGGTTGGCCCGGACTCCCGCATCGATTTCGTCCGCTCGGAATGCGATGTAGTCAACAAGAAGCAGTCACAATGAAGCGGTGTCAACCGAACTATATCCCGACGGCTGCGATTCTATCGTTTTCTCACGGTTGCGTCCTTAAGTGGTTCTCTGCGATTGGACCCGGGTTTGAGCCGAATACTTAAAAAGGATAGACCAAATGGACTGCAGTCGTTATCTGAAAGGCTTGTTGCGATACTGAAGACGTCGCTGAAAAATTGCCACAGACACCCGAGGCTTCTCAAAGTGAAAAAAGTGCAGCGCAGCTTTGCCATCGAGTACAAATCAGGTCGGCGAAAACTCAACTCTAAACCGAGCTCGATCTGGGCAGACACGGATCTCAAGTCCGTTGCGCAAGATATGGAGGACGAGGCAATGCCATTTATGTCATTAGCTCCTCAGGCAAGAAGCAGCGAGATGCTTGTATCCGCAGAAGAACAGGCCGGGCCGTTATTGACACTGCCGATCGAGCAGGAGACAAATGCATCGGCTTTACAGGAGACCATAATGGCCGACGAAAACGATACGATGACCAATGCTGACACGCCGGGCGCCGCGGCGCCCGCTGTACCGAAGAAGGTGCGCAAACCTCGCGCCAAGAAGGTGCTGCCTGAAACCGCCTCAGCCGCCGTTTCTTTGCAACCGGCAGCGGCTTCGGGTGCCAAAGCTGGAAAGCAGACGAGAGGACGCAAAGCAAAGCCTGACGAAGGGACGACGAGTGCCAAGCGTGTACCTGTCAAACGTGCTCCGAAGGCTGTGTCGATAGCGGCTGCACCGTCAGTGGCGGCAGTTGATGAGATCGTGGATCTTCTGCAGCTCGAAGAGGAAAACCAGAGACTGCGCAAGCTGCTGGCGGAGAAGCTCCGAGCTGAAAATGCCGATCTGCGGAAGCGACTCAACCTCGGTTGATCGGTAGCAGACGGTCAAGCGCTGGCCGCATTCTCATGCTTATTGAAGTGAAGATTTTGGCGGCAGTTCGTTCTGCCGCCAACGTTTTTGCTCGCAGTTGCATACGGGGTAGGATTCGAGGTCGAATAAAATGGCGTCTCCATGGAAACTTCTTGCTCGGCTGGTGTCACCGCGACGGCTGCAGAGGCAAGAACACGGCTCGACCGATGACGTGAAGCCGGACGTATTGGCCATCGCCAGGCCGACTGAAACAGCAGCCAACAACGACTTGAACGCCACAGACCGTCCGGCCAGCGAAAAGCCAGTTCTTCACGGCCATTTTGCGGCGGTTCCGGCGGACCCGGATCATTCCGAGGAAACGACAAGCGTTGTTGATGGCGCGGCAGATATCAAAGGCGCTGGGCCCGTGGAGGCGGCCAATCCGGTCTTATACGATGACGCCGGTACAGCCGCACACGCCACACTAAAGCCCTCGCAGCCTCGCGAAGGTGCAACGCGAAAGCGCAGCAGTCGGGCCAAGAAGGCGGAAAGGCTTGCAGTCGTTATCCCACCTTCTTTAAGCGCTCTCACCGCTTCTGACGATGCAATCAATCTCGACGAAGAAATCAGGCTCCTCCGGGATCGACTGAAGCGCAAGCTTCAGCTGCAAAACGCACAACTGAAGAGGATGTTAGAGCGGTTCGAACGCTGAAGCTATCATAAACGCATTCTGCGGACTTTGGGCATGAGCAGCGTGTCAAACGCATTTCCGTAAGCTTGGGCGAAACGTTCAAGCGCGTCTTCCGTCGCGACGAGGACCAAGACGAACTCTTTCGCTCCATCAGGCGCGGCATCGACGAGCGCTACGACGCGCCCTGGTTCAAAGCCGTATACGAGCCTGTCGGCTGAAATACTCGAGTTTCACAAATACTTGAGCGCTCCCGTCCGGTACGACGCGACGCAGGCGTACGACCGGTGTATTGCCAATAGCGTTGAGCGCAGAATCGACGGGGGGCGGGGGGCTCAAGTTGCATGTTTTACTTGTCCTTCCGGTTGATCGTCTAGCGTCTATTGGGCAAGCCACCCGGGTGAACCGCGTGTTGAGTTTTCGATGGCGTCAAACCGATGCAAAACAACAAACGAGATCATACAGGGGATTCCCAAGAGACTGCTGAACGTTGGAATCGAGCTGCACGCGATCATGCTGAATTTGCGAGCGAAAGAACTGCGCCAGCAGCGCCATTCCCCTGAAGAGTCAGCTGGTTGTCGAACCTCACAGCCGAGGTTCCCTGCCCTACCTTGAAAACTGTAGCCGAGTTGAACAGCATCCCATTGAAGCGCGACCCTTGAGTTGCTGCACCCACCTTCCTTGAAGAGGTGCAGCCGTGGAAGAAGCTGTTCAACGATGTCTGCGCGGCACATCTTATATTTTTTCTAGAATCCCTAGAGCGGATGCGGTCCTTCGAATCCTCGACGCGTCGAAATCCGCGTCATTCTCCAGAGCTGTCACCTCTGCCACAGTCAGACCAGTAGTTTCTGCGACGTCGTCCAGCGAATAGCCGCGAGCCAGGCGAGCTTCTGCAAGCAGAGCGCCAACGGAGGGGCAACTGGGGATTTCGCAAATCTTCGAGACCATGTTCATGTCGATTAAGGCTCCTTTTGGCGGCCGGAAAACGTGCATCCGTTTTCTAGTTCCACCGCTGCCGACCGCGTCCGGCAACGGACAGTTTCTTCGAACTCCGCGGGCGGTCTTTCTATCAGTTTGTGCGACGGAGTACAGGTCTGACGCGATGAAGGGCGGACATGGCAGCCGACGAGAGGTAACCAGGCTCCCAACGGCGGCGCACACTCACGACGGCCGACAAGTAGCTTCCGCTCTGGCAGGAACGTTCGCCCCGGTCGGAAGCTCGTAGGGAGTGATGCACTGATCATTCCCAAGCGGACAACGATGGACAAACAATTCGAGAATTCCTCGGCGATACTCTCATCGCCCGCAGGTTCAGCCAGACTCTGTGGGAAACCTGCCGGGCGCTGCCGATCGGCCGTCGTCTTGAAGAGATCGCCGGGGTGGCGTCAACGCCGCCGATGACCTTGCCGGCCGCCTTCAGCGCCTGTATGGCACCAATCGCCGTTTCGTCGTTGTTGGAGATCACGGCATCAAATTCGATGCCGCTGGAAAGCCAATTGGTCATCAGGTCGGCGCCCTGGGTACGATCCCAATTGGCCGTAGTCCCCGGATATTTTCACGAATATCGAATGCGATGGCAGGAGAGATTAACAAGAGCGGCGCTGCCGCAATGGACCGGGCAGTCGCTGAATTGGGTCGATCGAGGCAGCAAGTCTACACTCTCGCGGAGCTCCTGGCTCCGGCGCAGACCGCTCTGGACATGTCGTTGACATGGACATGCCATCTGCACTTGTCGATGCAATTTATTTCATGTCCGCGTCCAATCGCTGGCGATAGATTGTACAAGTACACAAGGCGTAAAAATAATCGTGGTCCGAATTCTCGACCGAAGCTGACGGCCGTGCACCTGCCATGGCGACTCCGTCAGCGTCAGCTTCGGACTTCTTTAACGGCGGTCGAATTCCGCGCGTTCCTCTCCGCTGCCGCTTTAAGCTCCGAGAAGAAGTGATGCATTGAGACAGCAAACTCTACAAATGCGATCGGCGACGACCGCGGGCGTTGGTGCACAGATCTGGAATTGAACGTGGGGATCTTTGAAACGGCTGATCATGCCGAGGCTGCCTTGCGGCGGACGAATTTCGGGCGTGCGCAGTCAAGCATGCGATTGAGAACGGCGCAGCCGATGACGCCTTTGGTCTGCTGACCAGGTCGCGACCTCGCCCGCAGACGCCGCCCGATGATGGACTTTTATCGCCCGATTGCCGTTTCGACCAGCGAGCGTTTGCGTAGCCGTTAGAGAGTTGCCATTTCACGCGGCCGCCAAAGACACGAAATGCGATATATATACAATAATATATTCCATACTCACGGGTTTCTCGCAATAGAGAGTAAGATCTGCCAAATTGGAAACGATATACTTTGAAATATATCCGACACATCTATTGCCTTGCTTGCCGTTTTCATCAAGTGTCCTGTTATGATGAGTTACGACAGTGCAACAGGAAGATTCTTTCCCATGAATGCTGAAATCTTGCCGGCGACGTCATCGTCGGGAGGCTTGCACAAGGAGCACGACGACATGGATAACCAAAAGAAATCAGACAAGCGCCTTGGCTACTCGCATCTGCGGTCGGCAACCATCGACGGCGTGTCGCTGCCCGGTCTACAATTGTCACTCGACCGGCAGGAGGGCTCTGCGTCGACGAAGAAGACCTTTTTCGAACAATTGCTCCTGGATTTTGCTTTCGGTTGCTACCTATTTTATCCGATCCAGCTGTATGAACATCCCGCAACGAGCGAGAGGACGACAAAGGCGCTAAACCGTTAAGTGACTTGGGAGAATTTGGACCGGCCGCCACGTTCCTCCTTTGAAATCCACGTCTATCGAGTTTCCATATTCCAGGAAGGAAGCATCGGCTCCGTCGCCAACGCTTGCAAACTCCAACAACAGGTCGGCGAGAGGATGGAGGATAATCATGGACGACCTTGATGCGACGCAAGCAAAGGACGGCTCGGGCACACAGGCTTCAACAGGTGTGAACCAGCACGGCAGAAACATCGGAAGATGGTATGAAAGTCTATCGGGAACCCGACCGTTAAACGGTACCCGCAAGGCGCAGTTCAAATCTTGCTGCTGGCATCAAATACGCTGACAACGCGCGCTCGCCTGCCAAAATCAAGGAAATTTGACGCGCAGGGTTCGCCCATCAAATTTACTGCAGAAAGGATTCGTTCTCCGTGTCATTTTGTTCTTCGAAACGCATTCGCATCGCCGCACTTGCAGCGACTGC